>JAHJDG010000068.1 GCA_018812265.1 bacterium
GAGTTGTACAGAACATAGGCTGTGCTATCTAATCGAACACCGCCAGCCGTCCAGAGGGGCTGGCCTTGATTATTCAGTTTCTGAATCCATACTTCACCGCCGTAATCACGATAATCCGGATCGCGGGGCGGAATGTCGCGGTAGTCAATCCAGGCGATGATCCAGCCACCTTCTGTGGCGGTAATGACCGGGCAACTCTGCTCGTAAGGATCATCGGTCAGTTGCACGCCGCCACCCCACAGCAAATCACCGTTGGGGCTGATGAGCTGCGCATGCACCTCACGACTGCCCGTATGCATGTCGGACCACGTTGTTACGGCGTTAGCAGCGGTATTGACGGCAACCGACCGATTCCATTCCACACGCCCCCCCTGCGAGACGGGTACACCGCCGGGATCCCACAGACGGGGGTCGGCTCCCGCCACGGAGGTCAGAGCCGTTAGCACGAGAAACAGCTTAGGCAATCTCATGATTCAGCCTCCACGCGTTGCGGTGACATCAGAGCGGATCATGAACCAGATCTCACACTGTGCAAGACCAGTCAGCTTCTGCAAAGACTGCAGAGTCGCTATTCCAAACAGACGGATTCGTGTATTGGCAGGAACTTGTAAATCATGCATTTCCGGGGAGGCTGCAAGCTTGAACGCCTGCAAAGAAAGGCATGAGTAAATTGGAGTGCACGATTCGTGCCACAAAGTTCTCCCGGCTGCGTGTCTTCTTCCTGGTGAGCGAAGCGGGGAGAGCATAGCTCTCCCCGCTTCGTCAGTCAGCTGAGCTGGACCGATCAGAACTTGCCTACGGTCGCTTCGTCGTCATCGAGAGGAATAGTCTGAGCGGCCGGCTTCGACAACTTGGGAGCCATCTTCGGCTTGGCCATTGAGGTTGGTGAGTACATCGTGCTGGTGGCACGCACCGAAGAGGGGCGTTGAGGGGCCCCGTAGACATGATGAGCGCCGTGGTTCGCGTCGTTCAGACTGCCGCCTACAAGGCGGGTCAATTCGCCCACGAGTTCGCGTAGGCTTTCGGATTGTCCGGCGGCCTCTTCCGATGCGGAAGCGGCTTCTTCGGCGTTGGCCGCGTTCTGCTGCGTCACTTGATTCATCTGCGAGACGGCGGTGTTAATCTGATCGAGGCCGCGCGATTGTTCATCGGATGCGGCGGCGACTTCATTGACCAAGTTGGCCACTTTGCCGGCCGAGGTTTGGACATCGGACAAGGCGGAGCGGAGTCCGTCCACGATTTGAACTCCCCCGGCCACTCGGTTCACGTTTTCCTCGATCAGTGAGCCGGTGTTCTTGGCGGCTTCAGCGGCGCGCATCGCCAGATTGCGGACTTCCTCGGCCACCACCGCGAATCCCTTGCCGGCTTCCCCCGCGCGGGCGGCTTCGACGGCCGCATTGAGGGCGAGCAAGTTGGTCTGGAACGCGATCTCATCAATGGTCTTGATGATCTTCGAGGTTTGATCCGAAGCGCTCTTGATATCGCTCATAGCCCGATCCATCCGCTCGGCGCCGCTGGAGGCTTTGCCCACAAGCTGAGTCGCCTCATTCATAAGTTGCGCAACGGTCTTGGCGTTGTCGGCGTTCTGCTTGGTCATGGCCGACAGCTCTTCCACGCTGGAACTGGTCTCCTCAATGGAGGCGGCTTGCTCCTGCGACCCTTCGGCCACTCCCTGAGCGGCGGAGGACACCTGGGTGGCGGCGGAGGCGATCTGATTCGCGCCCTCCCCGGCCGCCGAAACAATGCGAATCAGGGCGCGATTGATGCTGCGAATCGTCAGAACGGACAGCACGACACCGACGATCACGGCGATCACGCCCAACAGCATCACCGCACGGCGAGTGGAAGCGGCCGCAGCCAGCATCTCTTCGTCCGTTTCGACGTGCGCCTCGCCCTCTTCCGAAAGGCGTTTCATAATCCCTTGCACCGTCGCCAAAGCCGGCATCGTTCTCTGAGTAAGAATCTCACTGGACGCCTTGTAGCGATCCGGAGCATCCGAAGCGAGATGCTTGTCAATATCAACGGCCGTCTCATGGAGATGGCGGTGGGGGTCTTCCAGCTCCTTGAGCAGCGGTGCGAGAGTGGGGTAGCGTCGTTCGATTTCCTTTCGTTCCTCCCCATACAGCCACGTACCCAGACCGCATTTGTGATCGTCGGTTTGGACGCCGACCGAATGAACGGCGAGGTCTTCTCGTGTCAAAACCTTGCAGACGGAGGTCACCCAGTTGAGGTGGTCAATCTCGCGATGCGCCAACAGCGACTGCAATTGATTGCCCTGAATGACGTTTTCAGCCTTGTGAACGACCGTCCCCACTCCCGAATACGACCAAACGGCGACGACTGAAAGCAGGATAATGAGAACGCCCGAACTGATGGTGATGCGTCGCCCCAGTGTGAGATTACTCCAATTCATGTTCCGTATTCCTTATGATGATTCTGGTTGCATACGTGCGTAACGAGACCGGATTCTCGATCCGTAGACTGGGCAGGGGATCAGGCCATTCCCGCCGCGAGGGCACCGTACTCCTGTTCGGACAGAACTCTGTCCACGTCGAGCAGGATTTTCACTTGCCCCTTGATTTTGGCCATTCCGAGAATAAAATCTTGCTCCACCGCCGAACCGACGTCGGGCGCATCTTCGATGTCCTGGCCGTGTATGTCCAGCACCTCGGACACTCGATCTACGACCACTCCCATCAATTGACCTTGAACGTCCACGACGATAATGCAGGTTTCGGAAGTCCGTTCGGTCTCGGTCATGCCGAATTTGCTGCGCAAATCAATCACGGGAATCACTTTTCCGCGGAGATTAATGACTCCTTTGACGTAGTGCGGCATTCCCGGTACGCTGGTTGTGTTCATCATTCCGATGATCTCGCGGACCTTGAGGATCTCGAAACCATACTCCTCGTTCGCCAGCACGAACGTAAGATACTTACCGGCACGGGAGGTCGGACTCGCCTCACTGGGTGTGCTCATTCGGCACTCCTTTCCTATCTGAGCAATATGAAATGGTTGACAGTAGTGTATCCGGGCGAAACGGTGTGCGATAGGATTGTCGCACTTCTGCAATTTGTTTCTCGCAGTTTCGTCACCTTTTGCGAAAGTGCGGCCTCTTTTCCCGCTCCGCCATTCTTCTCTTGGCGATGCATAGCGACAGCTTTCGCAAAGCCGGTGCCACGACTTTCGAAATGGAATTTCGTGACAGATTCGTCACACCGTCAACGATCGGGAGGGTGAAGCATAAAATGACCGGGGAGCGCAGTTGCGCTCCCCGGCGGAAGAAGGTTTGAAACGATTGTGCGACTATCAGCCGTTGACGAGTCTCACGAGCGAGTTCATCGAACTCTTCATCATCTCCGACTGACCGCTCAGTTCCTCGGCGGCGCTGGCGCTCTCTTCGGCGCTGGCGGCGGTTTGCTGGGTGACGGCATTCATTTGACCGACGGCGGCATTGATCTGCTCGATCCCCTGCGATTGCTCGTTGGTGGCACCGGCGATCTCGTTGATGAGACTGTCCACCTTGGACGAGGATTCCGTGACCTCTTCAAGGGCCGTTTTCAAGCCACTGACGACTTGCACACCATCCCCCACGCGGTGCAGGGTGTCTTCAATAAGCGAGCTGGTGTTCTTGGCGGCCTCGGCGCTGCGCATCGCCAGATTTCGCACTTCCTCGGCTACCACCGCAAATCCCTTCCCCGCTTCGCCCGCTCGAGCGGCTTCCACGGCGGCATTGAGGGCGAGCAGATTGGTTTGGAAGGCGATCTCATCAATGGTCTTGATGATCTTCGAGGTTTGATCCGATGCGGCCTTAATCTCGCTCATCGCGCTATTCATATCTCCGGCGCTCTTGGCGGCCTTTTTCACGGACTGCGTCGCCTGACTCATCACCGAGGCCGCCACGCGCGAGTTTTCGGCACTCTGCTTGGTCATCGCCGAGAATTCTTCCAAACTGGAGCTGGTTTCTTCGATGGATGACGCTTGTTCGCTGGCGCCCTGTGCGAGGGATTGGCTGGTGCTGGCGATCTGTCCGGAGGCGGAGGTGACTTGCGACGTGCTTTCGTCAAGTTCGGCAATCACCCGCTGAAGCGCACCGGCGATCTTCCCACCCATGAGGAAGGACAGGGCCGTCATGACCAGTAGGATGAAAAGACCTCCCCACAGCGACCAGCGCTGCACGGCGGCGAGGGCGGCGGAGGCTTCATTCGCGGCCGCATTGAAGTCTTCCGTATAGGAGCCGGCGCCGATCACCCAGTCCCACGGCTCGAAGTAGGTGATGGCCGCGATCTTCATTCGGGCCTTGTCTTCGCCCTTGTTCTTCCAGGGATAGTATTCGAAGTCTACTTGACCTTTTCGCAGTGCGAGACCCTTGCCGATGACGCTTTGAATGAACAACCGGCCGTCGGCGTCTTTGGCCTCCCAGATATTCTCGCCGTCGCGCTGGCCTTTCATGGAGACGAGATACTGCCCCTGAATGGATCCCTTACCGCCGAGCACATAAACATAGCCGGTCTTACCGACCTTGATGTCGTAGATCGCCTTGCGGAGACTCTCGACCGCTTCCTGCTTGACTCCGGCGTAGAGCATTCCGATGATCTCGCCTTTCCGGTCACGAATCGGTTCGTAGGCGGTCATGTACCACGCATTGACCACATAGGCCCGTCCGCGATAGGTCTCGCCCCGCAGAACGGCGGAAATGACCTCATTGCTCTTGCCGCCCGTTTCCAGGGCTGGAATGTAGGTTCCAATGGCGCGGGTGCCGTCCGTCTTCTTGACATTGGTGGCTACGCGCAGCATGTCGCCCTGATCGTTCATTCGTTGGAAGATCGTGCAGGTGGCGCCGGAAAGCTCGCCCACCTTGTCCACCACCGGGACCTGGGTCTCTATTTCTTGAGTCTGACCCAGCCATGAATTCCCGACCATCAGCTTGGGAAGAGTTACGGTAGCCGTCTCCTTGGAGAACTGGTTGACAGCCTGCCACTTCACGGTTTGAGATGATTCTGTGATGTTGCCGGAATAGGCAACGGTTTCCCGGGCCAGATTCAAGGTGGTGTTGACCTGTTGCTGAATCAGATCGTTGGCCGCTTCACACATGCCGTAGACATCCAGTGCGATCTGGGAGATGTTTTCCTTGCCCAAATCATCCAAGGTGGCCGTGAGCCGTTTGGTGGCTTCGATCCGTTGAGTGGTGACGATAGTGAGGATTACTGCAACGGGGAGAAGCGCGGCGATAGCCGTTAGCCCGATCACTTTGTGACGCAGAGTAAGTTTCATGTCCTGCCCTCGGTTAGTCCGACGATCCAAGAGTTTCGAATCGCCGATGGGCTAGTAGATGTTTCCCAGCCCGGCTTCGATAATAAGCCTTCGCAGAAATGCGATTTCTTTCACTCGGTTCTGAGCAAAAGATGGGCCTTACTCGTATCTAAGGAAGGATATCCCTCAATCCCGAGGGCGATCCCGTTGCAGGCTTGAGCAGATAACTGCCGTATTCGATTGAGATACGGGATAACGCACCGGTCAACCGGCCCTTTACGAAGGGATAGATCTGAGCGAACAGGATGGAGACCCAAAAAATACTGATCCACACAAATACTACCAGAGAGGGACAATTCGGCAAAAAGAGACGTCCATTTCCATCCTCTTGTATTTGGGATTTCCGAAAGTGGATGAGCACATAGAGAATTCCGTATCCGTTTGTATCTATGGGAGGAGATGCTTATATTGAGTTGCTAAATTTGTCACACGGATGCACAGAACCGGTCATCCGACGGCCTATGGCTGCACTGAAGGTGCCGCCGGAGTTATGGAGGAGAAATGTCCGACAACAACTTGCCCCGGGTAGACGTCGTGCCAAACTTGTGCAAGGCCTGCCAGCGGTGCGTCGAGGCTTGCGCACCGGGGGTGCTGGTCACCAACCCGGAACGGGCGTTCAACGAGCTGGGCTATATGTGGGTGGTCTATACGGGTGAAGGCTGCACCGGCTGCGGGATCTGTTTCTACATTTGCCCGGAACCCGGTGCGATCACCGTTTACAAACGCGAGCGGGAAAAGAAAGCGGCTTCGGCCCAGACATCGTAGCCCAGAGGAGTTGACATGCAGAAAGAACTGATTAAAGGCAACGAGGCGGTGGTGAAGGGGGCGATATTGGCCGGCTGCTCGGCGTATTTCGGCTATCCCATCACTCCCGCATCCGAGATCGCCCACGCCGCCGCGCGGTACATGCCGCTGACGGGCGGAACGTTCATTCAGGCCGAGTCCGAAGTGGCCGCCATCAACATGGTGTACGGAGCGGCGGCGGGCGGCGCCCGCTCGATGACCGCGTCTTCGGGTCCCGGAATCTCGCTGAAACAGGAAGGCATTTCCTACATCGCCGCGGCCGAGCTGCCCTGCGTGATCGTGGACATTATGCGGGCCGGACCGGGTCTCGGCAACATCTGGCCGGAGCAGGGGGACTATCATCAAGTCGTGTGGGGCGGCGGTCACGGCAATTACAAGACCGCGGTGTTCGCCCCCAATTGCGCACAGGAAATGTGCGATCTCACCATCCTGGCTTTCGATATCGCCGACAAATACCGCAATCCGGCGGTGGTGCTGGCCGACGGTTACGTAGGCCAGATGATGGAACCGGTGATCTTCCCCCGCCAGCGCTATCAAGTACCCCGCCGTGACTGGGCGCTCTACGCCGACAAGGAATCGAGAACGAATCTGGTCAGCTCGATCCATATGAGCGCCGGTGGTCTCGAAGGGCACAATCGCCACCTGCAAGAGAAGTATGCCAAGATGGAAGCCGAAGAGGTGCGCTTTCAGGAAGTTAAGTGTGAGGATGCGGACTTGGTGCTGATTGGCTACGGGATCGTTTCGCGGATGCTCTACTCGACCACCGAAATCCTCCGCAAGGAAGGGAAAAAGGTGGGGCTTTTGCGGCCGATTAGTCTGTTTCCGTTCCCCGGAAAGCGACTGATGGAACTGGCGGAGGCGGGGAAAGAGTTCCTGGTGGTCGAGCTTTCCAACGGGCAGATGCTGAAAGACGTTCAGCTTGCCACGCGACAGAAGACGCCGATCCATTTCTACAATCGCATGGGCGGAGCGGTGACCTCGGTGGACGAACTGGTGGGCGTTACGCGCCAATACTTGAAGTAGGAGAAGATCATGGCTACCAACGTGCTGAAAAAATCCCCGACGTTCTACGATCACTTCGAGCGCTGGCGTCCGACGCAGAATGAAACCACGCATTACTGTCCCGGGTGCGGCCACGGCAACGTGCACAAGCTGATCGCCGAGGCGTTGGGCGACTTGGGACTCGCCGATCGCGGAATCTTCGTCTCGCCGGTCGGCTGCTCGGTGTTCGCTTACTATTATTTCGACACCGGAAACATTCAGGCGGCGCATGGTCGCGCTCCGGCGGTGGGAACCGGACTAAAGCGGGTTCACCCGCATTCCATTGTGATGACCTATCAGGGAGACGGCGATCTGGCCTCGATCGGCGGACTGGAGATTCTCCACGCCGCCAATCGCGGCGAGAACATGACCGTCTTTTTCATCAATAATGCAATCTACGGCATGACCGGCGGGCAGATGGCGGCCACGACGCTGATCGGGCAGAAGACGACGACCAGTCCCTACGGACGCACCATCGAGAACGAAGGCTATCCGTTGCGGATGAGCGAGCTTCTGGCCACACTGGAGGCGCCGGTGCTCGTCGAGCGCTGTCATCTGGCGGACGCGAAAGGCATCATGGCTTGTCGGAAGGCGGTGCGCAAGGCGATCCAAAACCAAGCCGAGGGCAAGGGATTCTCGTTTGTCGAGATTCTCTCGCCGTGTCCGACGGGCTGGAAGATGACCTCGCTGGAAGCCGAGAAGTTCATCAAAGAGAAGATGATGCCGGTCTTTCCGGTGCAGGTGTTCAGGGACGAGTCGGCTACCCGTGAAGGCCACTTCCGCGAGCCGAAGAATCTCTCCGATCAGGAAATGTGGGAAGCGCTCGATCTCGGGCTGTTCGGCGAGACCCATCCTTTGGACAAGGAATTCCTCGAAAATTTCAAGACCACGCACCTCAAGTTCGCAGGCTTCGGCGGCCAGGGCGTGCTGACGGCAGGAGTGATTCTGGCGGCGGCCGGCATGCAGGAGAACCTGCATGTGTCGTGGATTCCGTCCTACGGACCGGAAATGCGCGGTGGCACCGCCAATGCTTCGGTGGTGTTGTCCAAGGATCCCATCGGCTCGCCCTTGGTGGTGGATCCCGACGTGCTGGTGGCGATGAACGATCCTTCCCTCGACTCGTTCGAGAACAGCGTTGTGAAGGGCGGTCTGATTATTGTCAACTCCTCGATCATCTCGCGCAAGGTACGGCGTAAGGACGTGGTGGCGCTCTACATTCCACTGACCGACATCGCCGCCGAGCATGGCATCACGGCCGCGGCTAACATGGTGCTCTTGGGGGCCTATCTCGAATACAGCAAGCTCTTGCCGGTGGACTCGATCAAGGAAATCATTCCTATCGGAATCAAGCGCAAGCAGCTCGTCGAAGCCAACCTCCGCGTGGTGGATGCCGGTGTGGAATGGATCCGGAAGAGCCTCAGCGACGGCAAGCATAAAGTGATCGTTCCGCCGTCCCGAGAGACTGAATCCACCCCCACCGTTTTTCCCGAGGTGGGCAAGTAGCGGACGGCTTTCAAAACCGCTAAAATGTCTGAATATGACAGGGGCGCACGATCGTGCGCCCCTTGTTTGTTTCCAGAGTCAGGGATTAAGACCCGCTCTACGTACTCCGTGATTTCGCCAGCCATTCTACCCACTCTTCAATTCCCACTCCCGTTCTGGCGGACACGGGAATCACTTCGAGCTGGGCGTTGGTGCGGCGAATGTTTTCCTTGATCTGATCTACATTCACGTCGAGATGCGGCGCGAGGTCCATCTTGCTCAGGAGACAGAGCTGACACTCGCGGAACATGAGCGGATATTTCAGCGGCTTGTCTTCGCCCTCGGTGATCGAAAGAACCACCACTTTGCGATCTTCACCGAGATAAAACTCGGCTGGACAGACCAGATTACCGATGTTCTCGATGAATAGAATGTCCGTATTCGCCAGATCGAAATGTGGAAGCGCGGCCTGCACGAGATGCGAACCGATGTGGCAGTCGCCGCCGAACGGCTCGGTGTTGGCCTGCACCACCGGAATACCGAGCGGGGAAAGCTTCTCGCTGTCGAGCGTGGACGTAATATCGCCTTCAATCACCGCGCACTTCCTTCCCCGCGCTTGCAGGAGTGGAATACTCTTCTGCAGGAGTGTGGTTTTGCCCGCGCCGGGACTGCTCATCATGTTGACGACGAACACTCCATGCCGGTCAAACAGCTTGCGGTTCTCCTCGGCGCGCGCGTTGGACTCTTCCAGGACGTCACGAATTACCGGAATTTCCATCATCCTCTCCATTCTCATCTTTCACTTGAATGCCGGTTAGCGTAATGCCCCGTCCGCGCAGGACTTTGACGTTGCCGCTTCCGCAGGACGGACAGAGAAAAACCGGCACTTCGATTCCGAATTCATTTTCACAATTCTCGCAGCGGCAGACAACTTCGATCTCAGACAGCGCCAGACGGGCGTTGGGCATTCCGCCATTTGTCTTAATTGCATCGAATAAAAACGTCAGTGTGTCGGGAACCACCGCGTCGAGCTTGCCGAGCTGCACCCGCACTTCCTCGACCGCCTGCGGATTCATTCCCGGCGGAAGCGAATCGGCCACGGATTTCAAGATGCACTCGGCGATGTAGAGCTCGTGCATGATTGCTCAACAAATTCGCGGCAGTAATTCTCCGGCCGGACGCTGCAAACGGCGAATCCCTCCGACCTCGGTGCGAACCCGCACGATACCTTTCCCGTCGCCAGTAATTCGACCGATCAATACGGCCTGCCGACCCAGATCATTCGCGTGCAGCACCTCGAGCGCCCGCTGCCTTTGATCCCCACGAACGACCATCACAACCTTGCCCTCGTTCGCAAGGTGCATAGGATCGAAGCCGAGCAACTCGCAAACGGTACGCACGTCGTCGCGAACCGGAACGGCTTGTTCCTCAATCAGTGCGCCGAACGGTTGCGATTCCACCAATTCACTGAGAACCGCCGCCAGTCCGCCGCGCGTGGCGTCGCGCATCCATTTCACGCCGTCGCACTCATTCAGCACGGATTCGATAAGCCCGCCGAGGGCCGCGCAGTCACTCTCGATTCGGGTTTGAAACTTCAAGCCCTCGCGCGCGGTCAGAATGGCCATCCCATGCTCGCCAATGGTTCCCGAAACCAGAATTGCATCGCCTTCACCGATAGGTGCGCTCGACAAACCCTTGCCCAAAGGACAAGCTCCAACTCCGGACGTATTGATGAAGAGTCCATCGCATTCGCCGCGTGGGACCACCTTAGTATCGCCTGTGACAATCTCTACGTTTGCTGCACGAGTCGCTTCGGACATCGAATGAACGATTCGTTCGAGCATCGAAAGATCAAAGCCTTCTTCGATGATGAATCCAACCGACAAGTGCAGAGGACGCGCGCCCATCACGGCCAGATCGTTCACCGTTCCGCAAACCGCCAGCTTGCCGATGTCCCCACCGGGAAACTCGATGGGCTTGACGATGTACGAATCGGTGGTGAAGGCGAGACGCGATTTCTCGATTTCGATCAGTGCCGCGTCGGCCAGTGTGTTCAGCGCGGGATTGGCGAACTTTTCGACGAAGAGTTTCGTGATGAAGCGACGCATGGTTTCGCCGCCCGCGCCGTGATTCAGAGTGACGACTCGATCAGCCATGTTCCACCGGTGAAAAATGATAGACGGCGGCGCACGCCCCCTCGGCGGAGACCATGCACGCGCCGCGCGGAGTATCGGGAGTACAACTCTTGCCGAACAGTGGGCACTCGGTCGGATGCAGCGCGCCCCGCAGCACTTCTCCGCAACGGCAACCGGCGTGCTCGCGGGTCGGTTCAACTTCTACCGGGATTCGTTCAGCATCCCAGTCCGCAAACTCGCGGCGAATTGCGAGTCCGCTTCCGGGAATTACGCCGAATCCGCGCCACGGCACGTCCGCCGGCTCGAACATCTCATCCATAAGCACCTGCGCCTGCGGATTGCCCTCGGCATGGACGACGCGACGATATTGATTTTCCACGCTCGCGCGCGCTTCGGCAAGCTGCTGGCAGAGCTTGAGAATCGTTTCCATGAGATCGAGCGGCTCGAAACCGGAAACCACGCACGGAATGTTGAACTCGCTTGGAATGAACTCGTAGCAGGCCGTGCCGATCACTGTGGTCACGTGGCCGGGGAGAATCAGGCCGTCCACCTTAACGTCGGGAGCGGAAAAAAGCGCGCTTAGCGCCGGAGGCATCGTCTTCAATGATGAAAGAAGACGGAAGTTCCTTGCGTTATCCTGGACTGCGCTTTTCAGTGTCGCCGCCAACGTGCAGGCGGTCGTTTCAAAACCGATACCGAGAAAAACAACGATTCGCTCCGGATGCTGGATCGCCCAATCGAGAGCGTCAGCGGAGGAATAAAACACTCGAACGTCCCCGCCCTCGGCGCGAACTTCGGCCAGCGAGCGCGACGAACCGGGAACGCGGATCAGATCACCGAAGGTCGCGATGGTCACATTCGGTTGCCGGGCCAGCGCGACGCTGCGATCCACAAAGTCATTGGCGGTAACGCAGACCGGACAGCCGGGACCGGAAACGAGTTCCACCCATTCGGGAAGCAGATCGCGGAGGGCGAAGCGATAGATGGCCGCGGTGTGTCCGCCGCACACTTCCATGAGACGGACGGTGCGGTCGAGTTTCACCTCGGCGATTTCGCGGGCGACGTGGCGAACCGCGTCGGCGTTGCGCAGCGCAGTCAGAACTTTCATGTCTCGGCGCTGCCCTCGATGGCGCGCAGGAGAGCCAGCGTTTCTTCGGCTTCGCGCTCGTCAATCACTTGCAGCGCGTAGCC
>JAHJDG010000069.1 GCA_018812265.1 bacterium
CGTTACGTGCACACTTCGCCCTGCTGTGTTTCGCCGCCGCATCCCTTATCTGGAATCGTATTATTTCGAGATAGGTCCTTAGTCCCCCCGTGAACGGAGGGAGATTCGGAATGGAAGGATTTTGGCGTCGGCACATGCTTGGCCGACTCAGCGTCCATGGGCCAGAACCAGACCGCGCACCATTCGTCCATGGCACGCTTCAGGGTCTTGTAGTGAACCGAATCCGTGAAGCGCTTGTATTCCCGCTCCTGCTCGTCCACGTTGCGAATGTCGCTGTGCAAGGCCTCGTATTGCTGCTTGGCTTCTGCCACCACGTCGGCAGGCTCGGTCTCTTCATTGGGGAACAGCGGCACCACTCCGCGGAAGTTTTCGTCAATCAGCGATCGCATTTCCTTCTTGATGATGCCGTCAATCTTTTCCCCCCCGTTTACGGGGGGGGTATGGGGGGGCTCCTTCAAATACCGCTTAATGAGCTTGGTACGTTCCCCGTTCTTACCGTCACCCCCCTCGCGTTGCCAAGCCGCAATGGGATAATCCAGCACGCGATCCAGCCAGCAGCCGACCAGCGAGTTACCCACCTTGATCTTGTGATCGAGGAACCCAAAGGGCAGCGTGCGATGCATCGTGTCCACCCATAAAGACACGCGCGCCAGTTCCACGGCCAGCGGATTGATGTCCACACCGTAAATGCAGCGCTCCACCACATGTCGCCGCAAGATGGCCTTGATGCGCTCGGGGAATTGATCGCCTTCCTTGGGATCATCCGGCGAGAAGGGCACGGTCTCTTCTTCCAAGGCTCCGGTGCGCGCTGTGCCAAAGGGCAGCGCAATCTTCATGCAGCGAGCCGGATCTTCCAGCCCGCAATGATAGACGAGAGCATTGTAGAGCGCATCAGACAAGTAATGTAATGCCGCCACCATGTTCGCGCAAAGGCAAATGAACCTGATAGTAAACGCTTGGTGAGGACACTGAACACAAAATGCCCCATCCATCTTTCTTGTGCATTGCCGGAACTCTCCAAGTACGCCTGACCGTGCTTACGATACTCACGCATCGCCGTGAAGAGTTCGACTTCTGCACTTGTCAGGTCAACTGCGATTTCCTTCGGATCAAGGAAGTCAGAGAACGGCGGCCGCAACGTGTACTTCTTGATATCCTCCTTGAGTCGTCTAACCTTGACTTCTTCAAGGTTTACGCGATCATGATCACTCATTTGGGCATGGATCTGAAATCGCACGGGATCGAGAAGTTCCAGAAGACCGGTAAAGCTTACGGTCTTGCCGTTATGCGGGGTTGCTGAAAGAAAGAGCCGGTGCTCAAATAGAAACCGGATCTCGCGAAGCATTTGGTGACGCTGACTGGCACGACGACTATTCTGCGGCGCGAAGTTATGGCATTCATCTACGACCAACAAGTCCCAAGGAGCCGCTGGCGCATCATGTCCATTCGATGAAGCACTTGCAGTGTCTATTCCTGATGCTTGGACAAATTGTTGGAGCACATCCGGCATTCGAAGATAGTCCATTGAGGTGATGATGCGGGGAAATGCCTTCCACGGATTCGTATCAATCCCCAATCTCCTTCGGATCTCGAATGTGGACTCGCTATCGATGATGTCGAACTCGAGATTGAACTTCAGACTCATCTCGCGTTTCCACTGTCGTTGGAGCAAGGCAGGGCAGAGAATCAGAACACGCCTTATCTTCCGTCTTAATATCAACTCTTGAAGGATTAGCCCTGACTGAATCGTCTTGCCAAGCCCAACCCCATCAGCAAGCAACAGACTTACCCTGGGCATTTGCAGGGCGCGAACAACCGGCACCAGCTGGTACGGGTGAACTTGTACGGCGGATGTCCAGATGCCAAGCAGCGGTTCGAATTCCACCTGACTTCCAGTGCGCATCCTATTAATTCTTGTCCAACGGTGCGCATGGACAAATGATCGAAGACTGTCAGGATGATCAGGGCGAAGATCCGCCAGTGCTGGCAGTGACGTACTGCCAAGCACGGTAACTGACGGTTCAACCTCCCATAGCAGGATGTCTCTTTCGGGGATTTTCCGTTCATCAAGATACTCGATTTCAACCAGATGATTCCGACCGCTACCGTCAGGGCTATCATATGGCGATATGGATCGGACATGTGCAAGTCGCTTTCTGACTCGCACGGCCTGACCGACTTCTGGTGTTAGTTCAACCATCGGAGTTGGAGTCAATAAGGGTTGGATATCGAAAGCTGTTTCACAATCCACGAATTCCGTCCTGCGGCGTTCCCGGAGCAACATCTCACTGGTTGGCAAGACGGAGTCTTTCTGCAACGAGGAGGTTGTGGAGTATCATGCACCGGGTGCCTCGAGCGGTACACATAATTAACCCCCCACAGGCGACAGAGTCAAGAGGATTAAGACCTGGCATAGAAGAATCGCTTGTCCGGTGATGTTTTACAGATTGACGATGGGATTTGTAAGAAGCCCTGCGGTAAGTGGTGTTTTCTTCGCACTGGGGTTGTCCGTGGGGTAACAGTTTAGATGGCTGGCGGTGGTCAAGTCACTGGTCAATTTGATGTACTGAAAACGGCGATCTCTCGGCGATTCGGGGTGGGAGGGTGAGTTTCCAGCGAGATGCAAGGTGCTGTTTTCCAGAGAGAAGGGGAGAGGCTTGGTCTCGGGCAGGATCGGCATCTTCCTAATATTCAAGAGGATAGGCTCAGAGCCCGCGCCCTCCAGAACTACTCTCGCGCGGCTCTCGGCCCGTCTGGGCTCAGCACTTTTGGACGCAGTGCGAGATCGCTGAGGATGAATGAGCCGCTGACGGCGCACGGGGCGCCCTTGCATTCGCGCGTGACGCTCTGATTATTCCTTCGCCGGATAGTAGTAGACATCTCCCTTGCGGACTTCGAACTCGCCCTCGCACCGTTCACAGACATATTCGCCGTCCGGCAGCGGACTCAGCTTGAGATGGCAGTGCGGGCACTCCACATCGTAACGCGGGAGGTAGTGCAGATAGCCTTCCCGAAGCTCGAAGGGCAGCTTGCAGGCTTGGCAGACATAGTCGCCGTCATTGCCGACAAACAGCGTCGTCTTGCAGTGCGGGCACTCGATTTCACGGCGCTTGATGACGAGTGCATTCTTGGATTGCCGGAACCGCGGCCAGAGTTCGGACAGCACGGATTCGAGATTGTCCCAGTAGTCGCCGTGATCGAATGAACGGAAGTTGTGATTGACGATCTTGGGATTGCGGGCTCGAATGGCGCTGTTGCCAATGGCATCGGAGGCAATCCAGGGCAGCACGGAGTCCTGAGTAGAATAACCGTTGTAAATCCGGCCGTGGATTTCCGAGGCGGAGACATTCCAATCGAGCGCTTCATCGTCAGGATCGGTGAGAGTCGCTCCGGCCAGCATAATACAATCCTGGATCCGGAACTCATCCCAGGTGCTGACCGCGAGCGCGTAGTGGATCACCCGCGCACCCAGCGAATAGCCGATGAGATTGATGGGGAGTCGTTTGAAGATCGGCTCACGCGACAGCCGCTGTTTAAGCGACCAGCCGAGCTCTTCGGCATAGCTTCTCGCACTCGAATAAAGAGACCCTTTACCGATTACATGCACCAGGGTCGGTACATCAAATTCTACACAGGGCAGAAACTGCGGTTGTTTTCTTCGTTTTCCCGGTTGAGCGTACTGGGGAACGGTGAGAGCGGATCCCAATGCTGAGTATACTCGCCAGAAAAGCAGGTACACTTTTCCGCGCGGTCGAACTCTTAAAATCCGGTGAACCAGACTATCGAGTTTTTCACGGTCGTCGAGGGTTTCCAGACCGGGAATAAACAGATTAATTTCGCGTTCGGGTCCCCAGGAAATGGGAATCAGTTTGGATTGTCCGTAGGTGGGAACAATGGGCATGGGAAAACACTCCTGAGTTGCGGAAGATTATTGTGCGATGATTTCTCAAATCTACCCAAGAAATCACCTGAAATCAACCGGATTTCGCTCGGAAAACGATATTTTTGAGAAGCGGTTTTC
>JAHJDG010000070.1 GCA_018812265.1 bacterium
GACGGCATCTACGCGGCGGGGAGGCTGGTGGAAATCGTGAGCCGCTTGGATCATCCGCTGGATGAGGAACTGGCCGATCTGCCGCCGACGTTCAATACTCCCGAAATCCGCGTGGACTGCCCGGATGAAGTGAAGTTCGGTTTGGTGGACAAGGTCAAGGCCGCGTTCAAGAAGAAAGGCTATGAGACGATTGATCTGGACGGCGTGCGCGTGAAATTCGACGGCGGTTGGGGACTGGTGCGAGCTTCCAATACCCAGCCGACCCTGGTGCTGCGGTTCGAGTCCATATCGGAAGTTGGCTTGTCGAAGATCGAATCCGAATTTCGCGAGGTCCTGAAGGCCGAGGGCGGGTTCACGTTCGAGGTCTCGACCGGGCATTAGCCCACCAATCAGGTAGACGGCCTCTCCGCAGATTTAGAAGGTGTGCAGGAATCACACATCTGAATCCATATGTCGGCCTCTCCGAAGCCGAACAAGCATGTCCATCACGCTGTTTTTATTTGCAGATAGATGGGAGCATGGGAAGATGGACACAAGGAAACCGGTTAGACCGGCACCGAGGCATGCAGCGTGCAAGGCGGCAAATAGGACTTGATAACGTCTTGTCTGGATGATATTTTATACTGAATACTTAGATCGGGAAGGACGGCTCTGGCCGAGCACAAAGGAGGACCCATGAAGTATCGCACCTTGGCTTTGTTGACACTTTTCGCGGTTGTCATGCTCGCGGTATGCCCGACCGAGGCCGCCCAGCGGACGGTAGTTTGCGAAGCGTTCACGCAGTGGAACTGTGGCCCCTGCGCGGGATGGAATCCCACCGAATTGCGGGTTCTGGAGGCGATGACCCGCGACACCGTGATATCCATTAAATACCACGTATCCTGGCCCGCTCCAAACAATGACATCTTTTATCTGTGGAATACTACTGAGGTAGATGCTCGAAGGAACTACTACGGTGTTTCATCAGTTCCGGTAGGCTACGTTGACGGCGTACTGACCATTACCCGTTCGGAGTCGGGATTCCGCAATCAGGTACGGAGCCGGGCAAATATCCCGGCGCCCTGCGAGATTGAACTCGCTGCGCAGGTTGAAGGACCGACCTCAGTATCTTTCTCGGGCACAGTATTCGCCTCCGACAGCTCGATTGTCAATAAGCGGCTGTTCGTGGCTCTGATCACGGATCGCGTGGAATATGCCAGTTCTCCGGGTTTGAACGGCGAAGTTTTATTCTATGATATTTTCCGCGACCTCTGGCCGAGTACCAATGGCCAGACGATCTCAATAGCCTTCGGCGCTTCCTACGAGTTTTCCGGAACGCTGAACAAAGATGCCACGTGGCCGAATAGTGGCATGTCCATCGTGTGCTGGATTCAGGATAACAGCTCCAAATGGACCCATCAGGGCGCGTGGGCACCGGTATTGAATCTCTGGCAGGTGAACACATCTTCGGGAGATCCCCGTCAACTCGTAGCCGACGTGAATGCCGAGACGACGTATTCCATCCAGCTGACTAATGCCGGAGCCAACAACGACGTCTACACGGTGTCGTTGCCGAACGATCTGCCGGCCGGTTGGACGGCGACCATTGAAGCGACCAGTGTTCCCGCCGATCCGACCAGCATATCGGTGCCGCTCAGTTCGGAACAATCCACTGTGCTTACGCTGCGGGCGTGGCCCAACGGTCACGGCGGCAACGCGGTTCTGACGGTGGACGTGCAGTCGGACGGCAATGCGGAAACCCAGGCCGCGGAGACCTTCCGCCTGATGGCGGGTCTGGATGTGCTGTTGGTGGATGACAACGGCGGAGCGACGTGGGGGAACGTTGAGAACTACTATCTGGACGCACTGGAGGCGGTTGGCGGTGACTTTCTCTGGGGCTGGTGGGACATGACGGAAGACCAGGCGCTGGATGCGCTCGATTTGAACGGACTGGACGCGGTGATCTGGTTCACCGGGAGCAGTCCGAACAACGGCACGCTCGATTTCCTCGAACAGTATCTGCTGGAAGTGTATCTGACCAGCGGCAACGGCCGGCTGTTTCTCACCGGTCAGGGCATCGCCTGGGATCTGCGGACGTCGTCCTTCCTGAGCGAGATTCTTCACGTTTCTCACGTTCAGCCCTATGCGCAGGGTCGCGACATCCTGGGGATTGCATCGGATCCGATCGGGGACGGCTTGTCGTTCAACATCTCCCAATCGGGCGGCGCGCAGAATCAAACCCGTCAATCCTCCATCGCGGCGTATGACGAGCTGGCTCACGTCGTCCTCGATTACAGCGGTGCCGAGCACCACGCTGGGGTGGCGGCCGAGACTCCCGACTACCGGGCGGTGTTTTTCGGTTTTGGATTCGAGGCGATCAGCAGCGCGGCGGCGCGGGACACGGTGATGACGCGGGTGATGAATTGGCTGCTGGGAGCGGCGGCGGCGGATCCGCTGGCCGATCTGCCTTTGCCGACGGAGTTCGCACTGGGCCAGAATTTCCCGAATCCGTTTAATCCGCAGACCACGATTCCGTTTGCGCTTCCGGCGCGGGCGGAGTTGACGCTGCGCGTTTTCGACGTACTGGGCCGGGAAGTGGACGCGCTGGCGGCGGGCGCATTCAACGCGGGTTATCACACCCTGACGTGGGATGCCAGCCGCTTCGGCAGCGGAGTGTACTTCTATCGTTTGGACGCGCTGGCCGGGGATCGTTCATTCCAGGCCACGCGCAAGCTGATGCTTCTGAAGTAGCCTGCCGGAAGGAAGCGGGCCGCACGGGGATTCGCCCGCGCGGCCCGCTTCGGCCGGTATGTTGCATATTGGCTGCCTTCACCCGCCGGGATGAGCGGGTTTGGCGCAGATTTTTTTAAGTGGAGGGCCAACTGTGATGATGGTGCTGCGAAATAACCTCCGTAGTGGAGTGCCCGGGCTTTTCTTCATGGCGGCCGTGCTGAGCGGCCTTTTAGCGCTCCCGCCGGCCCAGGAGGCCAGAGCATGTTGGAACGTCGAATTGACGGAGTGTTTCAATCAGACTCCGCTCCGCCGCTGCTATAATGGATGGCCGTTCCAGAGTCCGGCCTTCACCAATCGCTATTGGCGGCGGATTCCGTCATCGGCGTCCCAGAATTCGTGGGGATTTCAAACCGACTTTTTTGACGATCACATGTGCGGCAACGACATGCAATCGCTGTGGTGCATGGGGTGCCCGGCTTCGAACGATCCCGAAATTGACAACTACGTACCGAATTTGGACACCTACGTGACCTGGGGTCCGTTCAGTCTGGCTCAGGCTCAGGCGGCCATGGTGAGTTTCTATCTGTATTGTCGCAGTGAGGCTGCGCAAGACTCTATTTACTGGGGAGCGGCGACCACCTATACTCTGTCGTCACTGGCCACGATGAACATCAGCGGCAGCTATTCGGGGATCATGCAGGCGGACTGGCAGCAGAAGATCATGAATCTGGACAGTCTCCGCAACGCGGCGACGGGAAATCCGGTTTCGATGCTCGGTCAGTCTACCGTCTATCTGTTCTGGAGATTCAAGGCGAACAGCAACGCCACGGTGAACAAGGGTGCGTTCATTGACAATATCACCGTGGCGTGGGACGACGGCGGGGTAGACTTGCAGGCGGGTCCGGTGGTATTGCTGGAGCCGGACAGCACCGCTCCCCGAGAGCTTGCCATTGGGGATACGGTTTTCGCCGAGTTCAATTGGCTGACGTGTGCGGGCGGGGCCGGAGTCTATCCGCCGTTCCGCGTCACGGGACTCGTGGACGACGAGGTGATTCTCGACACGGTGATTACCGAGGCCGTCGAGGGGCAAGGGCACAAGCTCTACACGGACTGGTGGATTTTAGACGAACCCGACAGTCATCTGGTGCGATTCGTGCTGGACACGCTGTCGGAAGTGGCCGAGACGAACGAGGGCAACAACATCGGGCGACTCGCCTACTACGTTCCACGGCCCAATGATCCGCCGGACTTCCTGTGGATCACCCCCAACGACAGCGGTCCGGATACGGTTGACGCCACGGCCGTTTTGCGATGGGAAGCCTATGATTCACTCGAGGAAGCCGCGTTGTGGTTCTACACGGACACCGATGCGATCGGTTGCCTCGGCCCGCTGATGGCGGGTGGAGTCCGCACCGAGCAGGACGGTCCCGATTCGCTGGTTTGGGACACGCGGTCACAGCCCCATGGGCGAGTGATTTATGTCTTCGTGCAGATCACCGACGCCGCCAACGACACGTGCATCTACGCGCCGAATCCGATTGTCATTCAGCATCTTGCGGTGGACGGGGAGCGCCGAATCGGCCCGATCCCGGAGCAATACTACCTCGAGCAGAACTATCCCAATCCGTTCAATCCGCGTACCGAGATCAAATACGGCGTGGCGGTGGGCGGACGGGTGACGGTGACGGTCTTTGACTTGCTCGGCCGGGAAGTGATGACACTGGTGGACGGCGACCATGTGCCGGGTTCTTATCTGGTGGAGTTTGACGGAACGCAGTTGAGCAGCGGGGTGTATCTCTACACGCTGACCTCTCCCGAAGGAAACCTCACGCAGAAGATGATGCTGCTGAAATAAACGGGTCGGGCGCGTCCGGCGTCCAAACCGTTTTCTTGGGACAAACAACACGCCGCGCGGCAATGGCCGCGCGGCGTTCGTATTGCAGAGGCCGGGCAACGTGGAGTTCCCCTCCAAGGCAAGGTATCAGCGGATAAAAATGAAATAGTAGGCATTGGCAATCAGCGCCAGCGCGCCGCCCACCTGAAGAACCTCCGTCACGAGTTGCCAGGTGCTGGCGCTGACGATCACCGTGTCCTCGGGCTTGAGGTCGGGGATCAGTCGCTTGTCTCCGGTCTTGAGGAACTTCCGGACGTTGACGATGAAGACCTCCCCTTGACCGTTGGGATCGGCTCGCACGACGCGGATGTCGGTGATTTTCGAGCGCGCGGTCGGCCCGCCCGCCGCCGAGAGCAACGTGATGAGATCGGTGGTGGCCGGGACAAAGTACTGGCCGGGCCGCTCGACGCGCCCCCACACATTCACACGCATAAGCAGTTCGTTGGCCGCGCCCAGATAGTACTGGTTGCCTTCCCCGACCTGTTGAATGACGGGAACATGCTGCCGGACCTGACCCTGGGGCGTGGATTCCTGAGCCAGAGCCATAAGGGGCAGGAACAGGGCGACGAACAACGATAAGAACGTGACGGCAACCGTGTAAAAAGCATTCCGTGTTTGCATCGGTCCTCCGGGGGCCGCTAATCTCGATAAATGAAGGTGGTCAACGCCGCCGAACCGGCCAGCGAATCGGCATGATCGCCGCGCTGCGTGGCGATGGCGTTCAGTTGACAGAAGTACGTGCAGTCGGGAACCAGTGGGCTGTTGGCCAGTGCGAAATCCATATCCACGAACTCATCCGATCCATAGCGTTGCACCTGCTGATACCACACGACCGAATCGGCGCCCCAATGATACGAATAGACGCGAATCATGTAGTAGGCGGGCCGCACGTCGGAATTGAACGAGTATTGCCAACGCAGGCGATAGACTCGGGCGCCGATCGGCGAGACTTGTAGATTATAGGGGATATTGAGGAGCCGGTAATAGATCGGTTCGGACATTTCCGAGCGATTTCCGGCTTCATCATAGGCTTCGAGATACCAAAAGTAGCCGCGCGAATCGCCGGTCTCGATATCGGGCGACAGCATATTCAGCCCCCTCCCCTCAAAACCTGTTGAATCCCCGACGTCCACCCACGAGCAGGGATCTCCTTCCAGCTCGGAATCCACTCCCACCCGCAGGTCCCTGACCACGAAACGGTTGCGCAGGTCGGTCTGATCCTCGGCCAGTCTCCAGACGCGATAGCCGGCGACGTCCGGTTCGCTGTTGGCGAACCACTCCACACGCGCCTGATACGAGCGCTCGTTCGGCGCGGGTTCGGGGCGAATGCCGATCTGCGGGTATACGTAGTCAGCCGACCGGGGCACAAATTGAGGTTTGGCCGGAGCGAGGTCGTCGCGGCTGGTCTGGTCGTCGCCGCAGCCGGCGACGAGCAGCAGAATCGCCGTGACGAAGAGAATGCACAGAGATTTCATCGGCAATCCTCCACCTTAGCGAAGTCGGAGCGAAAGGCTGACGCGATGGGTGTTTCCGAGTTCCCGCGAGAGGTAGGCATAGTCCACCGTCGCTCGCCAGACGGAAATCCCCGCGCCGGCCGTCCACTCGTCTCCCCACAGTCCACCCCGCAACGCCAGCACGCCTTCCATGCGGTATTCGAGCCCGAGATGGTGGGTTTGTTCCCAGCGATACTCGGTGTCGTAGCTGGCGAGGATTTGGCTGCGGCGGCCCGGCAGTTTCTGGGTGAAGGCGAAGCCGTGACGGAAATTGGGGGGAATGGCATCCTTGTTATTCTCGCCCCAATCCACCGCCGTGCGCGTGGCGTCCTGCCAGTTGAATCCCCAGGCCAGATTCGCCTTCCATTTTTCGGCGACGAGGTCCTGCATTCCGATGCGGATCTGCATGCCGAAGTCCGCGCCGATTCCCGAACCGGAGGCTTCTCCCAGACTGTGGCTGATGAATTTCGCGCTGGCCCCGACGGGAATTTCGAGGGGGAGCTGGAAGTAGGCCCAACCGAAGTCAAGGGTAACGCGATTCAGTTTGGCGAAGGTCACGAAGACGGCCGATTCGTTGTCGGCAAAGATCCCGTGCGGGGCGGCGCCGGTGGCGAGCAGATATTCCTGAACGGATAGCGTATCGCCGTTGATGACCCGGTTGCGGGAATCGGCATAGTTGGGGTGCTCTTCGATGTTGGGGACGGACAGACGGATGTAGTTCACGCCGAGCACCGCGCCGCTGGCGGGAAGCGTGATTCCGACCACCGAGTAGTTGGCCAGTCCGTCCCACAAGTCGGCATACATTCCCTGCGCCTGCGGGCCGCTCACGTAGCCGATGGCGGCCGGATTCCAGTAGAAACCGAGTCCATCGTCGGCATGCGCGGTCATCGCTCCGCCCATTCCCACGGCGCGCGCCCCCACGCCGATCTCGAGGAATTCTCCGGCATATTTGGCGGCTTGCGCCGTCGTCGCGCAGAGAATCAGCAGGCCGAGGCCGATCCAGACTCGCTTCATCATCGCACCTTCGCCAGCTTGATGATTTTTTCCACTTCCTGCTTGCCCTGTTTGGCCGTGATTCTCGCGAAATAGACTCCGTTGGCCACCTCATCTTGGTGCATGTCCCTTCCGTTCCAGAAGATCTCGCGGTAGTTGGCCACGGCGCGGGCTCGTTCGCGGATCGTCTGAATATGGCGGCCGGATACGGTGAAGATCTTGACCTCGACGAAATCGTCGGTCACGTCCGTCACTACGTAGGCAATGGTCGTACCGGCCTGGAATGGATTGGGGTAGTTGATGGCCCATTCGATTCCGAACTCGCCGCGCACTTCAAAGTCGGCGGTGAGGCTGTCGGTGTTGCCGATGTTATCGGTGGCTTTGACCCGAATCGTGTGGGTTCCCGGATCGAGTTCGTGTCGGACGATGGCGCTGATGTTGCCGCCCCAGGCCGAGGAGTCGGACCAGGCGATGTCGGAATCGGGGAGAGTGTCGCCGTCGAGCACGAAGTAGAATCGGCCGGGCGAGCGATCAATGCCGCTGAGGTCGGAGAGGTTCGCGTAGATTTCCGGTTTTCGCGGCAGAATCGAATGTCGCGTGAAGCGCAGTCCCTCGGCCGCGAGCGAAATATCGGGACCGCGATTGTCCGAGTAGCGGAACACGGCGAACGTGCCGAGGCAGAGAGCGTCGCCGGAGACGCGTCCTCCCCAGCGGACCTGAAATCCGCCGCTGGGGGGATAGGTGGTATCACGGCGAACGGTCTCGATAGTCTGATTGCGCAGCATCCACCACTCGTCATAGCCGTCCCGCTTCAGAAACAGCGCGACGTTGGATACCATGCTCGAGTCGAGCAGGCCGGTGAAGGTCTTGGTGACGCGGGCGGAACCGCCTTCGGCCAACCGTTCAGTGGTGTCGGACAAGGTCACGCGGAAGGCGCGGGTGGACTGCCCGGAAACAACCGGGAAAAGACCGACCGACGCCAATCGAGCCAACTGCGCGATGGAGACCGAATCGGCGCGATAGATCAGGCAAGTGGGACTGGTGGGCAGGGAACCGGGCCACACTCGCACTTGGATCGTATCGGCTACGCCCGGTCGCCAGAAAACATGCGGAATGTTGGTCTGGGGAGACAAGCGCGGCAGATAGGTTCCCAGAGTATTGCTGGCGGGGAAGATATGGGGAGCCGACAGAACGGTTTGGTAATGGTTGTTGGCCTCGTTGGTCTCGGTGATGACGTTGTCCGGATCGAGGAGAACGGTTACGCGATAGGAACCGGGCCGGAACAGCGTGAGAATTCGAGTCTCGAACAGGGGCGGCTGCTGCCACGGGTTCATGACCGATGCGAAGGTGGCGAAGGAATCGGCCGGCACGGTGACGATGCGGCCGAGCGTGGAATCGTAGTAGGTCGAATCATGGACAGCGGTCAGGCGGATGCGCAATTCCGGATTGGCCTGCGTGGAGTCGGTGGCTACGCGCTGGATCGGCACCGAGAACTCGGGAACCGCCGCCGGACGATAGCGAGGGTAGATCTCTCCGCCCTGATAGATTCCGTAGTCCGCACGCTGTTCAACGGTGGGCGAGAACTCGGCCGTGGTAACCTCGCTCCCTCCGGCAAGCTGAACGAAAAACTGAAGGCGATAGGTACCGCCGTAGACCGGATGGGGACCCAGATCGGGAGTCTGCCACCGCCCCACAGGAGTCCGTGTGAGCCGCACGGTGTCGAGCACCACCGGTCCCTGAGCGGGGCGGAAGACTCCCCGCGCGCGAACGGTTTCGATTCGGTCGCGGTGCGTCATCCCGACCTCGAAACGAAACAGGGTATCGTTGGGAATGAACGAGTAGGGCAACGTGGTCAGGTTGTACACCCGCAGATCGGCCATGCTGTCGGCATGGAAAATGGGAAGGGCCGCGATGGCGTCGCGCGGGGGAATTCCCGGACCTCCGGGATCGGTGGCGTAGAGGACAACGTTACCGGCGGGAGCGATGAACCGCCGACTCGCGACCGGCCCGACCAGCACCGCGAGCGAATCGAATTGCTGAGTCCGGACGGGAATGGGAATCACCAGCGACGTATTGAAGGCCGGAGTCTTGCTGCGCGTGGTGGTGTACGACACCCCATACACGACTTCGGTGGTGTTGAAAGCGCCGTTGTAGGGCAACAGATAGACGTTGGTGACGCGGCCCTGCGGATCCCACGGCAGACGGCCGCTGACATAGAGGGTGTCGGTCGAGCGGGCCACGTTGGTGTCGAGCCGAACGTCCGTCCACAGGGTCTGCGGCAAGGCCAACCGCACTCCGGGATCACCGAGCAGCGCCATAGACATCATCATCGAGAACGTCGAGTTCTGAATGGTCGGGGGAGCTCCAGTTCTCCAATAGAGAATCTTGTTGAGCGTGATGATCTCGCCCGTCGTCATTCCCGGCAGTTCGCCCACGAAATTGAACAGGCGGGCCTGCATGGCTGCGCCCGCGGCGGCCCATCCTAGGCAGGTCGTGCTGTAGACGCCAATGGCGCCGACCGGATCGAGTCGGCTGTTGCGGCTGAAGAGAAACGCTTCGCCCAGAACCCCCGACTGATTCCGGTCGTCGAAGGCTCCCACGAAGCAGGTGAAGTTGGTGATGAACGGATAGGCGTGGGCGTTGTTCAGGAGCGACACGCCGCTCACGTCCATGAGGTTGGTTCCGCTCCACTGACCGCCGGCGCCGTGTCCGTTGTAGTTTACGAGAATCGCTCCATCGCGGAAGGCGTTACGGAGAATGCTGGGTCCCTGTCCGCTGGTTATGCTGTCCAGATACACGCGGGACACGTTGCAATGATCGGGCAATAGAGAAATACTCGGTTCCGAGTAGCTGCGATCGAAGTTGAATCGGCTGTCGCGGCCATCCGACACGAACAGGAACCGGCTGTGGAAGAGCGAACTGTAATCGGTGGAGTTCGGATCTTGGTAGCGAACGAGTTTCTCCACGTATGCGGCCAGCTCTTCGGGGGAACGGCAAGAGATTCGACCGATGGCGACGTCCGGCAGAATGTCGGAGGGCGGGCCGGACACGCAACCGAACAGTCCGTCGGAAGCGGTCATGCCGTACTGCCAGGTCGGTATGTACAGGCTGGGGATCAGGTTGCCCTGTTGGTGATACGGATCGCGGGTGTCCACGATCCCATCGCCGATCAGGCAAGCGTGCGTCGGACGAACCGTCCAATGCTCGTAGGCGTACTTGAGGAACCGCTGAATGGCCTCGGGATTGGCGATGCCGTGCGAGAACTGGTCATAGATCTCGGAGACGCGGAACGTGTCCACCGATCCATGGAACGTCACGCGGCGGAGACTGTCCAACCGGCGCAGCGACTCGTCGTCCGCGAAACTGTCGTGGTAGATGATGAGATATTCGGAGCCGGTCAGATTGCGGAGATCGCGAGTGCCGTATTCGGGAACGATGGCCAGTGGCGGCCGCGGATGGCGATCGTCAAAAGCCAACACGGTGTAGCCGTCATAGCTGATGAGCTGGAACCGAACGGCATAGGACGATCCTTCGTCGGCGGGGTGCACGCTGCGGATACTCAGATTCGTAAGGCGGGACTGACCGAGTTTCCAGACCTCGATGTTTCCATTGGCGAATCCGCGGATGTCGTAGGAGAAGGTGTCGCCGCGCGTCGTGTCGAAGGAAAACATGAAGTAGTTGTTGAGGGCCCGCAAATCCCGGTCGTAGTCCACTTCGAACCAATTCGCGTATATTTTATCGAGGGTACCCCCCAAGCCGTCGCCGGGAACGGACACGCTCAGCACATTGCCCGAAGGCAGCAGATCACTGTTTTCAATTCCGACCGGACTCCCGGGAACGGTTTGAACGATGATCGGGGTCTGGCTGATCCACGGGATGTTGTTGTCGTTGGCCGTGACTTTCCCGACGATGAGTCCCGGAGCCGTTATACCGTTCAGAGAAACGATCGCTCGATGGTGATCGAAACTGAGACCCTGCAGGGCCGCCCGCACGCCCACGAATCGCTGGAATTGCTGAGATCGAGTGTAGGGATAGAAGATAGACGCCGAAAACTGTCGGGAGCTGAGCACGTCAATATAGTCTCCCCAGAACCAGTGATCCTCGTAAACGCTCTGCGGTCCGTAGGTCTGCAGCGTCGCATTCCACCGGCTGGTGCTCTCCTGCAGACGATCCATCTTGAGATCGCGTTCGAAGTGGCTGGTGATCCGAACGTAGTTCTGCGACTTCACGCGGCTGGGTCCCCACAGGGAGCCGGTCTTCCACGACCCATCTTCTTCACTCAGCCTCAGACCCAACCGGCCGTCGCCCCACGACAGCCAGTACACGTTCTCGGTCGTCCAGAAATCCTGATAGAGCGACGGCGTGATCGAGCTGTAGGTCCGCTCGTTGGGAATGGCATAGAAATCAATGTAATCGTAGTCATCGAACCGGCCGTCGGCACCGCCCACGAAGTGAAAGGGAAGCTCGCGGCCACGGTTGTGAAGGTGCGTATCATGCGCGGTGATGAGCTCGACCGGACAACCGGCCAGACGGAGATCCTCGGCCGTCAGCCGGACGATGCCGGGAATATTCACGATGATC
>JAHJDG010000071.1 GCA_018812265.1 bacterium
AGCGTCCCATCGCCCAACTGCTCGAGAATCCCCGCGGCTCCGCAAGCCGGATCACCGAACAGAATCCGATCGGTTGCATCCACCGTGAGTGTGTCACAACGGACGTACACCACGGGCTGCCGGTCGCGAGGGCTCTGCTCATGTAGGAACCGGGCCAGGAGCCGACGACCGGCTCCCGTCTCGCCATCCACAAGGACCGGTTCCCGGCCTTGAGCGATCTGGCGAGCGGCGGCTACAGTTTCCTGCATGGCTCGGCTGGTGGCGACCAGCATGTCTTCTGCACGTTGACGATTCATGGTCTCGAGACCTCCGGGTTCTCGGGATGATTTGCGTAATACGACTGCGTCGTTCACACTTTGTTTGGGCGGCGGTGCACCCGCGAAGAGGTGCGCTTTACTTGCAGCTTCTTATGCTCCGTGTCAAGGTATATCCGTTTGCCAACCTTTTGCGGATCAAAAAACAGCCATAGAACAAGGCGATCAAAGAAGCCGACGCGCCGACCAATATCAGGATCGTTAGATAAGAGCTGAGACTCATAGTACTGTGCGATGGACTGTGATTTAAACCTCAACCTCAGAATCAGTGTGACCAGCATGCCCGTCGCGACTACCGCGATGGCCCACTGGGTGATGTTCAGCAGTTCCGGCCGGTGGATTTGGGCGATCAACTCTACGGTCTCGACAAGAATCCAGCCACCGAACCAGTATAGAAGAGCATCGGCATATACACCAATGGGCCGGTCTGTCCGGAACTTGTGCCAAAAGAATGCCAACAGTAAAACCAGAGATACAATATTTACCACAATGAAATGATCCTGCACAGGACGATGTAAAGTCGAAACATCCGTCCCGGTAGGCAGGTCAAGCAGCTTTAGCGGCGACCACCAGTAGGGCCAAAACAACCAGAGGTAGAGGGGCAAAACCACCACCGCCGATAGGACATTGATGACCCATCGTTTCTCATCCCGGAACACGTAATGCAACAGGATTTTGCAGATCGTCCACGTGATGAAGCCATGGGTCACGATCGTGACGACGGTGAAGGCGGCGACCCCACCTTTCCATCCCCATACATACATGCAGTGATATACCACAGGAGCCGACAGCGTGGCCACCGCAAAGGCGATCCAGAATTGAAAGAAAACGCTCCGGAAAGCCCTGGCCTGACGATAGACCAAGAAACTCAGGAGCGACAAGAAACCGTACTGAACAATGTTCAGCGCGAAACCAAAATGGCGGGTAAGCTCAGGGAACGGAAGATAGAATAGTGTATACCATATGAGAGCCGCGATTGCGATGGCATACAACACAAAAAGACCCACGGCCACCTCCACAATTCGTGACAGGCGCAGTGGGCCTTCTCGGTGCTCAAAACTTAGAGCAGCGTGTAGCTACTTCTTCGGTGGCGGACCCGGCGGAATCACCGGTACGATGCCGTCAGTAGTTCCCGTAGTGATGGTCGGGCCGACCACACCTGTCACCGGGACGTTGTTCGCAAAAGACATGCCCGCGAGTCCGAGTAGGAAGAACAGCGCCAACGCTAAACACAGGGTTTTCTTCATAGTAGTTCCTCCGCGAAAGTTGCTCTGTTTATGACCGACCCATAAGCCGCTTGCAGAAACAATATAATATCCGCCAACCCAGAGAGTCAAGAGGTTTCGTTAACTTGCTCAAGCATTTCTTTAGGATTCTGAACTAATGTCCGCCTACGGTGAAGAACTGCACATAATGCAAGGGGTCATGACTGTATTTTCTTAATATATAAGTATATGCGTTGGGGGTTACCTGCAGCAGGCACATGTCATCATGTCCCCCTCTTCGTAACCGCGATGCTTTATATTGAAAGGGGAAAGGAATTTGGCTATATTGGGTGGGAATTTGATTGGCCTCCCGGAACCTTGATCTTGCCAAGTAAGTGAAAGTTTAGCAACATCTTCTGGGCCATGTGGAATCCGCAAGGTTCGCACAGATGTCCAAGTCTCTCAGGCTATCCAACAAATGATCAAAAACTTAGAGCACATAGAACAGAAATACCGGCAAATTCAGTCGGATCTCGCCAAACCTGAGGTCTCAACTGACCTCCAGCGAGCCATGCCTCTCCTCAAGGAGCTAAGGGAACTGGAGCCGTTGGCGGAGAAGATTGCCCACTACCGAGCCCTTGGTCGGCAACTTGAGAATGCGAAACAACTGCTTCATGAGGCCGACCCGGAGCTGCGCGAACTGGCCGATGAAGAGGTCCACCGTCTGGAAATCCTCATCGAATTGACCGAGGAAGAAATCAAGCTTTTGCTCATTCCCGAGGACTCGGCGGACAGAAGAAACGCCATCTTGGAGATTCGTGCCGGAACCGGCGGCGAAGAAGCGGCACTGTTCGCGGCCGATCTCTATCGGATGTATAACAAGTTCGCCGAATTGAGCCGATGGAAGTGGGAGCCGATTTCGTCATCCGAAGCGGAAGCCGGAGGTTTCAAGGAAGTCGTGGTCGAGGTGCGAGGCAATTATGCTTTCGGTATGCTGAAATGGGAGAGTGGGGTTCACCGGGTTCAGCGCGTTCCGGTCACCGAAGCGCAGGGACGGATTCACACTTCGGCCGCCACGGTGGCCGTCCTTCCCGAAGCGGAGGAAAAAGACGTGGACATCCGACCGGATGATCTGCGGATTCAGGTATATCGCTCATCGGGCGCCGGCGGACAACACGTGAACACCACCGACTCGGCCGTACGCATCACGCACATCCCGACGGGAATCGTGGTGGCGATCCAGGATGAGCGTTCGCAGATCAAAAACCGCGCGAAAGCCATGAAGATATTGACGGCGCGGCTGCTGGCTCGTTCGCGGGAAGCGGAAGCCGCCAAGGTCTCGGCCGAGCGGCGCAGCCAGGTGGGATCCGGCGATCGTTCGGAGAAAATCCGAACCTATAATTTCCCGCAGAATCGCGTCACCGATCATCGTATTGATTTGACTCTTTACAAACTGGATCGGGTAATGGAAGGCGAAATCGAAGAAATCATCGAAGCTCTCCGCATGGCGGACCGCACGCGCAGATTGCAGGAGCACACCGAGGTAGCCGCTCGATGACCGAGCGAGTGTGGACGGTGGCCGAGATTCTGAAAACCACCGCCTGCTATCTCGAAGAAAAGGGAGCGGAAGGAGCGCGAAGGAGCGCCGAACTTCTGTTGGGAAAAGTGCTGGCGCTGCCGCGAATCGAGCTCTATCTGCAGCACGACCGTCCGCTGACCGAAGACGAAGTCGCAGCGTTGCGCCGTCTTGTTCAGCGACGCGCCCGCCGGGAACCTTTGCAATACATTCTGGGTGAAGTTGACTTCTGCGGTCTTACGATCGAGGTATCTCCCGGTTTGCTGATCCCTCGGCCCGAGACGGAAGAACTGGCACTGTTCGCCGCGCGCACGCTGGGCGCAATCAACAACCGTCCACTGCGCGCTCTTGACATCGGGACCGGAACCGGCTGTCTGGCCGTTGCCATGGCCGTGCAGGTCGCAGATCTCTCGGTTGACGCCGTAGATGTTGACTTCGAAGCCTGCACGTGTGCACACCGCAATGCCGCCCACCACGGAGTCGGCAATCGCGTTCGAGTGTTTCATGCCGATTTATTCTCGCCCCGATTCATGAGCAAGATTGAATCGCCCTACGACGCAATCGTCGCGAATCCCCCCTATGTAACAGCGGCTGAGCATCGCGACCTGATGCCCGAGGTGCGCGGCCATGAATCCCGTCGCGCACTGGTGGCCGGAGCGAATGGATTGGCTTTCTATCATCGGATTGCGGAACTGCTTCCGGAATTGCTGAAGCCCGAGGGCCGGTTTGCCATCGAGATCGGTCACGGACAGGAGCAAGCGGTGGCGGCGATCATGGGCGAGGTCAGCCATTCGATAGAAGTCCGTGCGGACATATCAGGAATCCCCCGCATCGTTTCCGGTCTGCGATTGTAGGAGAATCCGTTGCCCCGAGGATTTATTCGAGAACATGAAGTCGCGCTTCGGTTGCGTGCGGCGAGAGTTTCGGTCATCGCCGCGGCGGTCATGGTGCTTGGCAAACTGGCCGCCGGATATTTCACGAACTCGCTGGCAATCCTATCCGATGCGGGGCACTCGTCGGTGGATATGCTGGCGGCGATCGTCAGTTTCGTGGCGATCCGCAACGCGGGCAAACCGCCCGATCCCGATCACCACTACGGCCACGCGAAGTTCGAGAGCATCGGTGCGCTCGTCGAGTTGTCGTTTCTTGTCGGACTGGGGATTCTGATCGCCTACAATGCGATCGGCAGACTCACTGTGGGCGGACAGGAAGTTCGCCTGAGCGCCGTGGGATTGGTGCTCGTGGCAGCGGCATTCTCGGTGGATTTGTGGCGCACCATCACGCTCAGCCGCGCGGCCAAGCGAACGGGCAGCGAAGCCCTCGCGGCCAGCGCGACTCATTTTTTCGCCGACCTGTTGACCACCTGTGTCGTCATCGTCGGCGTGGTCATGACCGCAGTCGGCTACCGGAACGCCGACAGTTTCGCTGCACTGGCCATCGCCGTGGTTCTGGCCTTTCTCAGCATCCGGCTTGGACGCCGCGTGTTCTCTTCGCTCTCCGACCGCGCCCCGGAAGGACTGGCTGAGAACGTGGAATCTCTCGTGCGCTCCATTGAATACGTCATTGAAGTTCACGATATTCGAATCCGTCAGGCCGGATCTCAGCTCTTTACGGAGATGCACGTGAGTCTGGACGCACAGATATCGCTCGAAATGGCTCATGAGGTCCTGGATGAGATCGAACAGAGGCTTCAGTATCACTATCCGACCATGCACGTCGTGACTCACCCGGAACCATGGAACGCGGAAACCGGGGCATCAGTTGGCGTGCCATGAGTGACCGTTCGGGCGTAGATCATGACGTGCATCCGTTCTCGATTCTCATGAAGGATCAGTCGGGAACCCGCGCTCGCTACGGCCGGTTTGAGACGCAGCATGGAATCATCGAAACACCCTGCTTTTTCCCGGTCGGAACGGCGGGCACGGTTAAGACTCTGACGCCCGACGAGCTCGTTTCCTCCGGCGTGCAGGCGCTCCTGGCCAACACATACCATCTGTATCTGCGGCCGGGAATCGAGGTTCTGCGGAAGGCCGGCGGCCTGCACCGTTTCATGCGTTGGCCGGGGCCGATCATCACCGACTCGGGGGGCTATCAGGTTTTTTCGATGGCCAATCTGAAGCGAGTTCGCGATTCGGGAGTGGAGTTCCAATCGCATCTCGACGGCAGCTATCACACGTTCACTCCGCAGAACGTAGTCGAGATCCAGCGGACAATCGGCAGTGATATCATGATGGTTCTCGATCTCTGCGCGCCCTATCCCTGTTCACACGGACAGGCATTCGAGTGGAATGAGATCACCGTTCGTTGGGCGGCGGCGGCGCGGGAAGCCGAGCGAGCATTCCCGTTTCTCTATGGGCATCGGCAGAATCTGTGGGGGATCGTGCAAGGATCGGTGTACCCGGAGATCCGACGCGCCTCCGCCGAAGCGTTGATCGAGCTCGATTTCCCCGGATACGCGATCGGTGGTTTGGCGGTCGGCGAACCGAAAGCGATCTTCTCCGAGATGGTCGCTTGCACAACGCCGCTCCTGCCCAATGACAAGCCGCGCTACTTGATGGGAGTTGGTTTCCCCGAAGATTTACTGTTCTGCATTGCACAGGGCATTGACTTCTTCGATTGCGTCCTGCCCACCCGCAACGGACGCAACGGTACGGCTTTCACGTGGAACGGCAAGGTTATCGTCAAAGCGGCCCGCGAGCGCGATCACTTCACGCCGATTGACGAGTCATGCGACTGCTACACGTGCCGCACGTTCGACCGCGCCTACTTGCGGCACTTATTCAATGCAGGGGAATTGCTCGCGTTACGTCTGGTCTCATTGCATAACGTGTATTTTTACCAGTCGCTGATGCAGGCGGTTCGTAAACACATTCAACTTGGAGACTTCAACGACTGGCATCGCCGCGTTCTCTCCGAGTTCCAAGACAACGAGACATCTCACACGGAGGCGTTATGAACGAAGCATGGGCGGCAACTTTTCACGCCGCGACGACTCTTGGGCAGGCCGGCGGGCAGCAACAGGGAGGCGGCATTCTACCCGCGCTCCTTCCGCTCATTCTGATTGTGGTGGTCATGTATTTTCTCATGATCCGCCCGCAGCAGAAAAAGCAAAAGGCGCATCAGGCGTTGGTTACCTCGCTCAAACCGGGCGACGAGGTGGTAACGGCGGGCGGTCTCTATGGAACCGTGGCGGGAATTGACGAAAAGAATTCCACGCTCTACCTCAAGATCTCGGGCGACATCAAAGTCCGGGTGGAACGCCACGCCATCGCCCGCGTGATTAAGGAGTGACTTCGTGATGTTGTGAAGAGGCCGGAGGATTCGCATGAGTAAGAGTTCGAAACATGAACCCATGAAGATCGTTACGTATGGCCATCCGACGCTGCGTGTGAAATGTGTCCGTGTGACGGAGTTCAATGAAGAACTCCACGAGTTTGCCGATCGTATGTTCACCACCATGTTCGAGAACGAGGGCGTCGGTCTGGCGGCTTCGCAGGTGGATCGCCCGATTCAGCTGCTGGTCGTCGCCGTTCCAAAGCCCGACACCGAAGAACTGTTCAAGCTGGTGGTCGTGAATCCCGAAATCATCGAGAGTCGGGGTTCATGGGACTACGAAGAGGGATGTCTGTCGGTGCCCGATCTGCGAGAGATGGTTACGCGGCCGGAGTGGATTCGGCTGAAATATCAGGATCTCGAAGGCACGGAACACGAGATCGAAGTGGAAGATTTGATCGGTCGCGTACTCCAACACGAGATTGACAATCTGAACGGAATCTTATTCGTTGACCGGCTTTCGACGATCCGTCGCGCGCTGCTCGAAAACAAACTGAAGCAACTGGCCAAAGAGAATGCACGAATCTGCATGTAGTACCTTCGATGCGCGTCGTATTTTGCGGAAATCCTGAGTTCGCGCTACCGACTCTGGACGCCCTCCTGTCCAGCGCTCACGCCGTTGTCGCCGTCGTAGCCAGCCCCGACAAACCTCAGGGTCGCGGACGCAAGCTTCTCCCCCTTCCGACCAAGCAGCGGGCGCAGGCGGAGGGAGTTCCGGTCTTCGAGCCGACTCGACTCAAGGATGAGTCATTTTTGCAGTCAATTCGCGCGCTCCGGCCGGACTGTCTGGTGGTGGTGGCGTTTCGCATTCTTCCGCGCGAGCTGTTCGCGATGCCGCGGCTCGGATCCTTCAACGTTCACCCTTCACTTCTGCCACGCGGACGAGGGCCCGCTCCTATTCCGTGGACGTTGATTCGCGGTGAAACGGAGACCGGCGTTACAATCATTCGACTGAGCGAGACGATTGACGGCGGAGACATTCTTGCCCAAGAGCGTATACCGGTAAGACCGGACGACGATTTCGGACGGCTGCATGATCGCCTGGCGGGGATGGGAGCTCACCTTCTGGTTCGCGTCCTCGATGACTTTCAGAGTGGAAATCCTCCCCCACCGATTCCCCAGAACGATGCGGAAGCAACGACGGCTCCGAAACTCACGGCGAGTGATTTTGAAATCAACTGGCATCAAACCGCACAAGATATCCACCATCGCATTCGCGCGTTCAGTCCGCAGCCGGGCGCCGTTGCGCGGAGCGGAGAAATGAGATTGAAGATTCTGGCTGCTGAAGCGGTTTCTTCTCCGAGCGAATTGGCACCCGGGGCAATTCTCCACCGGAACACCGATGAGTTCGTCGTGGGAACCGGGCATGGCGCGTTGCGGTTGAAAATGGTGCAACCGGAAGGCCGGCGCCCCATGTCGGTGGCGGAGTATCTGCGGGGGCGGCCGCAACTTCCGGTGTGTTTCGATTCTTGAGTATTTCAGAGGCTGACGATGTTTCCGTTTATGTTTGACTGGACATGGATTCTGCTCTTGCCCGCCATCGGTCTGGCCCTGTGGGCGCAGGCCAAAGTGCGGGGTACTTACAACAAGTACAGCCAGGTCTTCAGTCGCGGACGTATGACCGGTGCGCAGGTAGCCCGGCGAATCCTTGACGCCAACGGACTGATTGACATTCGTGTGGAAGCCGTGGAAGGGACGCTGTCGGATCACTATCATCCGAAAGAGAAAGTGGTCCGACTTTCCAAACCGATCTACGGGTCGAACAGTCTGGCCGCGCTGGCCGTGGCTGCCCACGAGACTGGACACGCGATGCAGGACAAGATGGGATATGCTCCGATGGCCATTCGCGCGCGTCTCGTTCCCGTTGCCGGTTTTGGCTCCACGCTCGCTTTTCCGCTGTTCTTCATCGGCCTGTTCATTCCATCCATTGGCTGGCTGATGGACGTGGCGATCATCTTTTTTGCCGGAGCCGTGCTGTTTCATCTGGTCACTCTGCCGGTCGAGTTCGACGCGTCACGCCGAGCGGTGGCCATTCTCTCCAGCGGCGGATACTTGGCACCGGATGAGTTGCCGCAAGCTAAAAAAGTACTGAACGCGGCGGCCTGGACCTACGTAGCGGCGGCAACCGTGGCGCTGATTCATTTGGTGCGACTCCTGGTTCTCCGCCAGTCGCGGGACTGATTCCGTCTTCTATAGAAAGGCGAAGAGAAGAAGGGGCTGTCCTTAAGCATGGGCGGCCCTTCTACCTTCCGAGTGAGAATAAACGAGCCAAGACCCGCAGGCCGACTCGATACCTATCGGTCGGCCCGTCTATCTCCCGAGAGAGTGGGTTCATCCAAGAAGCGGCGGAACCTCGGCAACTTCCGCGAGAGGTGCGATAAATTCACCCTATTGACGAATTCCCGTGGGGGGTATATTAGGGTGAATCCACGGCCGCCATGGGCGGTCCACATCAAACGAAGAGGATATTGCCATGAAACGAGCACCTTGTGTCATGCGCTTCCCCTCTTGGGGGCTGATTGTTCTGACTACATTGATGATGGTATGGTCGGCCGGGGGGCAGACATTGCCGCCCCAGCAGACCGCGATTCTTTGGGACAACCTTACCACCACCGATGCCATTTTCTACCTCGGAACCAGTGGCACCTACAAATTACATTTCACCGAGTTCCAGGACGGAATATTCCCTTCGTATCTGGTAGAATTCTGGGACACTTCCACTGGACAAATGGTGGCATTCGAATCCTTCTGGGATACCACTCCGGCCTGTCAGGGTGCCCGAACGGTGACTCTGGCGGGTGGCATCAAGTACCGGATGACGATTGAGTACGCCGTTGCCATAGGTGATCCTCCGCGACCTGGCAAGATTTGCCAAGCACGCATCTTCTACACCTGCACACCGGAATAGCGAAAGGGGGCGGCCGTGGATTCCTTTTTTGTCATATTGCGGTCGGTTTGTGCGGTCGTTGCAGGAGTAGCTTGTACATTAACCGTGGAAGCCGAGATATTGTATGTTCCGGCTGAGTATGGAACGATCAATGGAGCCTTAGCGGCGTCGTCCGCGGGGGATACCGTTCTAGTCGCAATAGGTTCGTATGCCGAGCATATCGTCATGCCGCCCGGTGAAAGAACTCTGGCCGGCAGCTTTCTCATAACGGGCGACACGTCGGCAATTGAGGCAACGACACTATTGCCGGACACGACGATCAGTGCTGACAGTCAGTCCATCGTCAGCATTTTCGATGCGACCACTCAAGCCGAGCTGATCGGATTTCTCCTTCAGGATGGGAATGGTACACGGTACAGTGCGGGCAACAACAACTATGGGGGCGCCGTGCTGCAACTCGATGGAAATGTCACGATCCGGCACTGCCTTTTTCGAAACAATGAGGCATTCATCGGCAGCGCTGTGTTTGCCGACACGGGTTTCACGCGCCTCTGCATCGAGTCCTGTGATTTCAGCCATAACACGGTTTTTCAAGGAACCGTTGCCGCTTATGGGATTGAGCTTGCCGTGCGCGGATCGCGATTCCACCATAATACGGGTCCAAAATCAATGGCAGTTTATGTGAGATATGCGAATTTTGTCTTCGAGAATTGTGTCGTTGACTCGAATCGGAACGACTATGTCGGAGGGCCCGCCGTCTGGAGCGAAGCATGTTCTTCACTCCTGATTGCTAATAGTGCTTTTCGTGCCAACTCGAGCGACACGATAGCCTCTTTTCCCGCACCCCTCTGTTTGGGCATGTACTACACTTCCGGTGTGCTGGATAGCTGCACGTTTGAAGATAACGTGGGCATTGCCATTCCTGCTCTGAGTGTGGCGGAAGGTGACGTGCGGATCGAGAATTGTGTTTTCCGTCGCAACCGAACGACTCAGTACGGCGCCATCGTTAGCCTTGTTCAGGAATCAATGGTTGAGTTTCGAGGCTGTCTGTTCGATGCCAATACAGCCATCCGCTGGCCGGGCGTCGCCGTGGTGGATCAAGCCAGTTTCGAGAGTTGTCGTTTTATTAATAACGTGGCCGATCGCCCCGACACCTGTGGTGTACTCTCGGGAGTCCTTTCGACAAGTGAGATTGTTGCGCACGACTGCGTATTTGAAGGTAACCGGCCGTATGCAACCTATAACTGCTATCTGCCCACACCGACATTTAACGTTCGCAACTGCTGGTGGGGGGATCCGTCGGGGCCGTTTCATGCGACGCGCAATCCGCAAGGGTTGGGCGATGCGATTTGCGGCGACAGTCTGCTCTTCGAGCCGTGGCTGCTCGAACCGCCCGCTACATCAGATGATCCGCTTGCTCCGTTCATCCCGTCGGAGTTCTCGCTGCTACGGGCCTATCCCAATCCCTTCAATTCGCAGGTGATGATCGAGTTTACGGTGGCGCGCGCGCTTTCCGTTCGGCTGGAAGTGTTCGATCTGCTGGGCCGCCGCGTCGCGACGCTCGCCGACGGCCCGCGCGATCCGGGGATGCATCGCGTGACGTGGAACGCGGGAGATCAATCCAGCGGCATTTACTTTGCCCGTCTCGCTTCCCCCGCCATCCGTCAGAAACCGGCGACGCAGAAACTGGTCTTGCTGAAGTGACCGGGACAGCGGGCAGTGGAAAACAATCCGGAGCCGTCCCATGAGTATGGGGCGGCTCCTTCAATTGAACATCAGAGTGAAGTGAGTGATCCGTGACGAGCAGATGGCCGGAAAAGAGAAAGGGACCGACTCGATACTTATGAGTCAGCCCCTTCGCGCTTATCAGAATTGCAGCGTTCGCTACTTGAGCAGCATCAGCTTCCGCGTTTGATGGAACGAGCCGCTCTCGATGCGATAGAGATACAGTCCGCTGGGCAAGTCGTTCATCTGAAGCTGAACCTGATGCGATCCCGCCGCGTGGAACTCGCTGATCGGCACGGATACCTCTTGACCGAGTACGTTAAACACCTGCAATCGCACCCAACCCGGTTGAGCGAGGTCATAGCGGATCGTGGTTGTGGCATTGAACGGATTGGGCTGATTCTGGTAGAGCGCGTAGGTTACGGGAGCCGGCTGCGGCTCGCCCGCCGGCAAGGCGACCGTGAGACTCACCGGCAACGTAATCGGGCCGCTCGCCGTGTTGTTGGTCAGGGTCAGATCCACCCGGTACACGTCGTCACGGAGCGCGCCGGCATCAAAGGCAATTTCAATCTCCCGCGACGTCCCGCCCAGAACCGAGCCGAACATGGGCGTGATCGCAATCCAGGTGGTGTTGAAATCCAGTTCCCAGATCGCGAGGCGATCGCTGCTCGAGTTCTGCATGATGCCGCCGAACACCAGCAGCGTGCTGTTCCAACGCGGAGTAACCGTGCAGCCCCCCGCGCGATCCCCGGGCTCGCGATTCAAGGTCACCACCAATTGACCATCGCCGTTTTGCGGATGGAAACGGCTGACCAGTGCGAATTCACTGGTAATGGTGTGTCCGAAGACATAGAGATCATAGCCGATCGGATCGGCCGGATTCCAAGCCAGTCCGGTGGTTCGGTGAGTTGCCGGAAAACGGCGAATCGTCTCGCCGTGGCGATTGATCTCGAAGATATCGGAGGCATAGTCGGCGACCCAGAAATGATCGGTTTGCGGATCATGGGCGATTGCCCGCGCGGGATCGAGCGGGGTGGGAATCGTATCGCGCACGACGCCCGTCAGGTCCACTCCGATGATGGCGGGTCCGCTGGAACCGTAGAGATACGTTCCATCAAAGGCCATGTCCATCCAGCCGTATTCATTTCCCGCCGGCTGAGGAAGAGCGTCCACGAAATTACCGTCCAGATCGAAGCGATAGAGTTTTGGAACACCTTCCGTTCCGGTTCCCGTCACCCACCAGTAGTCCCCCGCCAGCTCGCAACCTTGAATCATCACATCTCCGGTGGCCGCGGTTGCATCAAACCCGTCCAGATACGTCCACCAGTCGTCGGGACCTCGCTGCGGTGCGTAGGCCACGTGAATTTCATAGTCGAGTGCTCCGTTGCCGTTATTGATGATCTCGAAGAAGGCTTCGGGCGGATCATTGGGCAACCGGATGTCAATGTGCTCGACCGATACCTCGATTTCGGGGTGCAGCATGGCGAAGTTGACCTCCTGCACACTGTCTTGCTCGATCACGAGATTCGTGACGATGCCTTCATTGTAGCCGATGGCGCGCGCCCGCATCGTGTAGGTCCCGATCATGACGCTCGAAAGGCTATACGTCCCCTGCGCATCGGTCGTATCGGAGTACGCTTCTCCGTCCAGAGTGAGGATCGCTCCCACGACCGGCAGTTCCGTGGCGGCATCGGTCACCGTTCCCGTGATCGTACCGAACGCCGAGCGACCTTCGGTGGTGTATACAACGCAGCGGCCCGACGACAGAGACGCCGCGCCCGGGGCAGCCGCGTTGTTGAAACGATACGAAAGTCCCACCAAACCGCCGGGAGCCTGAATCCCCACCGTCGAATAATGCACATCATGGCTGCCGCCGATCATCTCCGTCACTTGCTGATACTGCACGATGATGATTCCGTTGCCGTCGGTCGTCGGGTAATGCTCCGGATCGAGCAGGATGATCTCGAAATCCTGCAGGGACGACTGGAAAGCGCCGACGGCTTTCCACTGTACGATATAGCGATGGTTCGCCGCATCGTAGTACTCCCAGACTCCGCGGCCGCTCCCCGAGGTCGCCAGATCGTCCCAGAAGGGAGCGATCATCGCATCGGGAGCCTGCTGTCCCGGAATCGGATAGTTGCGGAACATATCGAGTTCATGCTGATCCCCAAAGGCGGCCCAACCATTGGAGCAAATCGTAATCTGACCGTATTCCACACCATAGAACATGAACGGAAACGGGAGCGAGCGAACCGTTGAATATGTCGTCGCACCCGGTTGTTGTTCCCCCGGATCGTTCAGGTTCAGATTCAAGCCACTACCGGTGATCGGAACGTAGCTGAAAGACCGGGAGTGTTCATAGTTGATATCGGTGTTATCATAGGCGTAATAGCCGTAGGCGTCGGGTCCGGTCGGATCGGTGGATTGCCGATTGCCCAGCGGGACTACGAACACAACGCTATCCACATGGCCGTTATCCGACGTGAGCACAAGCAGCATCTCAGCGGGAAAACCCGGATAAGAAAGCGGATTGGCAGCCACCAGAAATCCGGTTCCGGCACTGGTGCCGCTTCCCCCGGGCGGAATCGTCCCGAACGTTGCCGTGGTTCCCAGCACGGAAACGTAGCTCGTTCGGGAATGCAGCACTCCGGTGGCATTGCCGAGAGTCAGATCTCCGACATTCTGTATGGTCACGCGCAGGTTGGTCGTCTCGCCGGGTTCCAGATAGGAATCCCCGTCGCCGCCCTGCACCTGATAGTTAGAGAAGACCGCTTCCCCGGCGGCACAGATGAGCCGCAGCGTGCTGTGCGTCGTGCGCGCCGCCGAAGTCAGCGCGATCGTCAGGAACACCCGCTCATTGTTCCGAATCGTCGGAGCCGATAAAAACCGAAATGGACTGTTCCCCAGTGCCGAATCGCCGGGCGCGATATCGGGAAACACGGCGGTGCCGGTGACGACAGTGACTCGGGGAAGGGTAGTCGTCAGCACGCCTGAAAGTTGACGGGCGGTGTCCGTCTGTCCGAAGTTTCCGATATACGTAGACAGATCAATCGTTTCGCCCGGGTTCAGGATTCCGTCCCCATTCCCTGAGCTGCCGTTCAGGTTGTCGTCGTCGAGCAAATAGCTTGACAACGTCGCCATTTCGGTGGCGTTGACGCAGCTAATATTGGCCAGATACGGCTTATGATTCCGTTTGCTCACCGTGAGCGTCAGCGTGCCTTCGGTGTCCACGCGAACCGGAACGTCGGCGAAACCGAACTCGTCGGTGAGGACGCGCTCATAGGTCTCGTCGCCCTTCCACAGCACGACCAGCGCATCGCGGATCGGTTGGCCGGTTTGAGCATTCGTCACTTGCGGGCGAATACGACGAGCACCGACGTTCACGGTTCCGGGGTGCGTCACGTTCATAACGACCGGCGGCTGGGTCCACAGGGCCAGCGCCGGATCGCCCATGAGGTTGTTCCAGCGGACGAAGTTGGTCGCATTCCCATCGTACGGAAAGGCTTCGAAGAGCTGCGCCTTGGCGCCCGCCAGAGCCGTACCAATGTGCTCGACTCCGAGATTGCAGATATTGTATACCAGCCCGCCCGCCACCGTATTGTTGTAGTGGACCCACGTGCTCGTCGTGGCGGTGCCGATCCCGCATACGGCTCCCTTGAGCGCTCCGGGTGTGCCGGCCAACACCCACGATTCGGAAAGACAAGGCCCGCTGGTGCTGTTGAAATCGCCCGTTCCGCAAGTGATCGTCAGAGACACCGGCAGTTTCGAGCCGTTGTTCGTTCCGTTGGGCGCACTGCTGCTCATTTCGTTCACGACCGTTCCTCGCCACAGGAAATAGGTCACTCCCTCGTTCAGACGATTGGCAATCAACGTATTGTTTACCTGATTGCTGCCGTGAGTGGAGATGCGGACGTCGCTGATTCCGGTGTGATTCACGAATTGTCGCCCGCACCACAGCATCGTGACGTGGTTCGAGGTAATGTCATAGCCTTCGCCGGCGTAGAGGAACGCGCGGGTGAACCATGACGGATTATCCATATACGGTTCCCGTTCATAGGCCGTGATCTTGGCGAAGATCAGCCGGAACTGTGAACCGCTGGAAGCCGGCAGTCGTCCCACCGCCACGTCCTCGAGATGATCGCCGGTCAGGTCGGCGAAGTAGTGGTCGTATTCGGAAGAGTGTGTGGGAAGTCCCACCGCCGAGTTCGGGTCTCCCAGGATACAAACGAACTCCAGGGGCGGATCGGCGCTATTGTTGGCTGCAACGATCGCCGAACGCATCGAGTTATAAGTCCAATTCGACCGGGAATCAATCGTCACGTCATAGCCCACCCGTCGCCGCCACGTAGCCATGCTGTCCGCATACTGCTGAGAGGTTGTGTCACCCTTGCAGAGGATGAGATAGGTTCCCGGCGTATCCGTGACCTCATCCAGCGCGCTTTCGTCAAGGTTCGAGATCAGGCTGCGATAGAGGGGCGCGAACACGCGCGATGGCCGTCGCGTACTCATCAGCTCGTTTTCTCCCGGCTCATCCGTAGCCACCAGATCCACTTCCACGTTCCGGCAGATGCGCGCCTGCCGGGTCATCGGGTTCACCTGCACCGGACAGATCGTGACCGCCACCACCCGAAAATCGCGGAAAACCATCGGCGGTCCGACAAAAATCGGTTGTTCGGGGTACCATGCGTCTGTGTGGTAGATGCTCGGGTCTTCTTCCCGGCGCCGATTGAGATCAGCCTTTTCGACCTGCAGCGGCAGCGGATACACGTCTGTCACTGTTTCCCATTCCAAGGTCCGAATTTCCGGCACGACCGAGCCCGTATTGGGAATGTGGTAGAGCCGGGTCACATGGGGGATGGCGGGCGCCCCCTCGCGACACAAGAACGGCTCTCCCGGGAGTGTAAACACTTGATATGCGCGAAAATCCACGAACGTGTCCCGAATGGCGACGGGCGAGTCGTGGAGGGCAATCGCTGTTCGTTCCGGGCCGGTTGAACTGATCTCGAGAGGGCTATCTACCCGCGAGAAGCCGAGATCACCGGGAAGTCCGTCGGTAGACGCCGCGATCATCGTGACAGTGCCGGAAAGGCAAATCAGGCAGAAAAGCAGCGCACGGATAGGTTGTTGCATGGGAAGAAACCGAGGTGGAAGTGTAAAATCGGGAATAGTGACTTTAGAGCGTTCGAGTTGCCGAAAGCAAATATCCGGCCTGAGTTGATCTATGAGAAATCCCCAATAAAACAAATACATGGGGGTTCACCTGCCGCCACACCCCACGCATATCGTGCGCAATACGTGCATCGGATGCGCAAGGATTGACTGGCGGGAAACGTTGCCTGTTGGGAGATATTCGATTATATTGCCATAGTCAGACCCAAAGGCCGCCGTGGATGTTGAAAACAGCGCCATTCACATAGGCTCCCCGGTCGGACACCAGAAACAGGACGGCATCGGCGACGTTGGCCGGAGTGCCGATTTTTCGGAGAGGCACTTCGTGCGGCATCCACTCCCGCATGCGGGGGGTCATGGAGTCGTTTTCGATGAAGCCGGGATTCACCACGTTCACCCGGATACCCTGGGGGCCAAGGTCGCGGGCCAGAGTCAGGGCAAGGATGACCACCCCGGTTTTGGCGATGGAGTAGGCACAGGTCTCGCTCTGTGAGCCGACACGCTCGGCGTTGGGCGCCCCGATGAAGACTATCGAACCGCCCATTTCGCCGCGGTCAATGAGTGGCGCAGCCTCGCGAGCGACCTGAAACGCGCTGGTGAGATTGGCCTCGATCATGAGTCGCCACTCTTCCACCGACATTTTCAGGATCCGCCGTACGAAAAACGGTCCGACGTTGTTCACGAGGATGTCGAGACGTCCGAACTCAGCGGTGATCGTCTCGAACATGGCGTGGACCTGAGCTCCGTCGCAAACGTCCGCCTTGGCCAGAAGGCAGCGGTGGCCCATGCCCTTCACCCAATCCGCGACTTCGTGTGCAGCATCCTCTCGTTCCAGATAGTTAATGACGACATCGGCGCCGGCCTGAGCGAGCTTCAGGGCTATCCCTCTTCCGATCCCGCGCGCTCCGCCGGTGACCAGCGCGACCTTTCCATCCAGTTCAGCAGGTGGTATCATGATCCCTCACAGATTCAAGGGTTGGTTTCAATCCGGTTTCTTTGTATGGACAATCGTTTGCGGGGCCGTTGCCTCGCAGAACTCCACAGCTTGGGCTCAGTTGGAGATCCACACAACTGCGCCGACGATTCGTGGCGACCAAGCGTCCTTTTGGGCTCAGATTCCCGAGAATTACTCGCCTGCCAGTCCCCCAGCCATTGTCATCTGGTGGCATCACTGGGGGGCAAACGAACTGGAGATGCGCGATGGTACGCAGTTTGCCCTTCTGGCCAACCAGCGCGGCTGGATTGCCGCGTGCCATCGAGGCCAGATTCCGACTCATTGGAATGCCGGAGAAGCTCAGGAGCACTGCCGGGCGGTATTGGATTGGCTTTCGGCGAACTACCCATTCGCGCGCGACTCCATCTACATGGTTGGCGGCTCGATGGGCGGAGCGGCCGGGCAAGTCTGGCACAACAACAACTGCGGCTCCGAGGATTATCTGATCGCTGCCACCGTCGGAGGATCTCATATCCTCGACTGTCAGCTTCGGCAGGAGCAGTATCTGGCCGGTAGCGACACCAATCGTTCGATGCGATCTCTTTTCGGCGGATTGCCCAGTGAGAGCGACTCGATTGCCTTTGAGTATCACCGCGCCAGCGCCATCTTTCTGGCCGATACGACTCAGTCCATGCACTTCAACAGCCTCCACCTCCCGGTGTGGAACACGTGGGGAATGAACGATTTCGAGTGGACGGCCTATGGTTATCCGGCCCTAACCTGGGATACATTGCGCCGCGCCGACGGAGCGGATACAACGGTAACCTACTGCTCGGGGATTGACGGCCACGGAATCACCGTAATCCCCCAAGATACTGTAATGCAGTGGTTCTCGGGTTTTTCCGCAAATCGCTACCCCGACCGGCTCTCCATCAATGCCGACGAGAACGGCGACTACTACTGGACCAGCGCGACACTGGTGGACACGAATTGGACGTTCGGCAGATTCGGAGCGGTCAAGGACTCCGCTTTGCGACGGCTGGATCTGACGCTCATCAATAACGTGGAGTCGTTGACGGTGAATTTCACGTTTCCGTGGAGCGAATTCGATTCGCTGGTGTGCCAATGGCGGCAGCTCGATTCGGCTATCAGCGGAATTTTGGCGATGCTGGATTCGGTGCCCGAACCGTGGGACATCGTTTTTCGCAGCGGCGGTGACGCCATGCATACCTATCTTCTCGGTCAGCTCGTCCTTTCAATCCCGGAAAACACCGCCGACTTCACCATCTACTTCGAGCCCTTGTCAACCGGTTCCGACCGTCTCGCGTTGCCGCAGGATATCCGTCTCGTATCCGCCTATCCGAATCCGTTCAATTCGTCCACGCGGCTACTGATCGAGAGCGCCGTGCCGATGGAAACCCGTTTGCTCATACACGACATTCTGGGAAGATTGGTGGCGACCAAAGACGTTGAGCTGCGAACCGGTCAGCAGCAGATTCTATTTGACGCAAGCGGACTCGCAACGGGAACCTACTTCGTCGGACTTCGCGACTCAGGCGAACCGCCGTTGCGGATTCTTCTCTTGCGATGAATGCATGCCTGACTCACTCGGCTATCGCAGAAGACTCCTTCCGGGGAGTCTTCTTTTTCGATAGTCAGAGCGATTTCACTCCACCAACGTGTGGATGCGTTTCACCGCCTCCATGACAAGTTTCTCGGTCCTTTCGTAGTCCGGCCAGTAGAGAGTCGAGTTGGGCGAGTGGATGTAGCGGCTGGCAACGGCGATCACACCGGTTAACACTCCGGCGCGCGTTTGATGGATCGCACCCGCGTCGGTTCCGCCGTAAATCGGCATTTTCACCTGATACTCAACCTTCGCCCGCTTGGCGCAGTCGAACAGGAAATCGGTCATCTTGCGGGGAACGAGGAACGTGGAGTCAATCACCGAGATCACCGGTCCCTTGCGCAGGCTGCACGGCTTTCGCTCGGCGGGAACGCCCGGAAAATCCGCTCCGATGGTTCCTTCCAGAGCCAATGCGACGTCGGGATTGATTCCGTAGGCGGCCACGCGCGCCCCGCGCAAGCCAAGTTCTTCGGACGTCGAGAAACTCGCATACACCGTCAGGGGAGTCTTGATTCTCCCTTCCGCAAGAGCCCGCAGAACTTGAATAACGAGCAGGCATCCCACGCGATCATCGAACGCTTTGCCCACCCAGTGATCGGGGGCGAACTCCAACACCGGATAGTCCAAGACTCCCACGTCACCTACCGCGATTCCGCGCTCCTGTGCATCTTCGGCCGACAACGCACCGACGTCAATGAAATAGTCCTCGGCCTTGATGGTCTTGCTGCGCTGCTCTTCGGTCAGCACGTGTGGCGGCTGCATTCCGATTATGCCGTGATAGAATGAGCCGCCGCGGGTGCGAAGTTTGACGCGATGTCCGGCGAATACGCGATCATCCCATCCACCGAGCTTGGCGAAGCGCAGGAATCCGTTCTCATCCATATAGCGCACCATGATGCCCACTTCATCGGTGTGCGCGTCGAGCATGAGCTTCTTGCCGCTGCGTCCCTTGCGAACCGCGATAAGATTTCCTGAAGCGTCCGTATCGAGATCATCCACGAACGGTCGAATCAAGCCCGTAATCAGCGACCGTACGTCGTCCTCGTGACCGGACGGTCCGAACGCTTGACAAAGTTGAACGAGGAGTTCTTTCGTTGATGGAAACGTCTTCTTGGGCATGTTCTCGCTACCTTATCTTTTTCATGATTCGATTCGCTTCCGAGGCCAGCACCGGGTCTTTCGACGATGCCAGTCGCGTTGCCGTCTGGAGAAGTTCGCGCTGTTCCAAAACGTTCTCGGCGACCGACAACGCGGCTGCCTTTACGCGGGGATTCGGATGCTCCAGATAGCGCTGTACAATCGGTTTCAGTTTCGCGATTCGATTGCGGATTTTCTCATCGGACTTCCACCTTGCCGCCAGTTTTCCGACGGCGAGTAGATGATTCCCGAGCCGTTCAACATCCGCTTTCTCCATCGCCCGCTTGAGGTCGCTCAACACCTCCGGCCCTTGCGCACCGACTGCAATCACGGCCGCGCTGCGAACCGTGTAGGCCGCGTCGGACAGCGCGGTTACCATTGCACTGTAGCCGCCCGAGACGCGCAACTTTCCGAGGCTTGCGATCGCCGCAATCCGCTCGCGCTCGCCGGGACTTGAAGCGAAACCGAGCAGGTCGGGAACGGCTGTCGTATCCCCGATCTCGCCGAACGCTCCGAGAATTGCCGGGCGTTGCCGCACGTAGGCATTATCGCTCAGCTTCCCACGCAGAGCGGGTACTGCGCCTTTGAACTTCATTTTCTCAAACGTGTAGATCGCGGTGCGTCGGGCGTCGGGATTAATTGAGTCGAGTGCGGCGAACAGGTAGGGCGCCGCCGCGTCGGGATAGGCTTGGCAAAGTTCGACAATCGCACGACGCTCCAAACCGTCGTTCGTATTCAGCTTGTTCTCGCCCACCCAGCGCACGGCGGCAGGGCCTTTCGCAACCAGGGCAAGGCGCGCCCGGCGAACGCGCTCGCGGTTGTCGGTTACTTCCCAGAGCGACGCATCACGGAAGAGTTCCTCCACCGTTTGCAGTGTGTCCGCGGGAACCAACTCGACCTCAACGGGAATTTCGCGCGGACGCTCGCTTATGCGCGGCGCATCAAAGCCTATACCGTACAATCCCGCCCGCCATACGGAAGAGTCCTGGTGATCGGGAACGTTGTACGTATCGTGTCCCTCCGCATCAACAAAGACACCGAGGTTTCCGAACTCGCGGGCTTCGCGCACCCCCCCTTGACCCAGTTCGAGTTCCGTCGTAGAATAGGTGTCGTTGCCGGACTCGTCGAGCATCAATGCGGCGCTGTTGGTGATAGCAACACCTTGACCGCCGGAAATGATGTACTGATCGTCGCCGTCGTGGTCATAGAGAAGACCGATACTTAGGTCGTGCGCTCCCCCCTGCCCCGGTCCAAAACGTGACGCATAGCGATCATCACCGGCTTCATCTTCAAGAATGCCGGCGGCCAGATGGATCCCCGCTCCCTGCACGTATTGGGTCGCGTTGTAGACGTCATTGCCGGCCCGGTCGAGAAGACCCGCCAAGCTGTACCAGTAGGCAACTCCTTGAGCATAGATCTCCGCATTATAGAAATCATTTCCCGCGAGGTCCTGCAAGACGGCAAGTCCGCCTCCTCCGCGCGGACGCGCTCCGATGGCGAATCCCTGACCGAACGAGCGATAGTCTTCAGGCCGGAGCGGCTCGTGCAGGTCCACTCCGCCGGCGCGATAGACATCATTGCCGCTGATCTCGATAAGCGCGGCAGCGCCAAAGGTGGATGCGAAAGCCTGACCGAAGGAAGCCACGTCGTAGATATCCCGGCCGCCTCCGTCACAGAGGACGGACACGCCACAAACGGCTGCTGCCTGTGCAAACGGTCCCGCGCGATAGGTGTCGTCACCGCCGCCGTCGAAGAGCAGTCCGCAGCCGCAGAAAGACGCAGCTTGGGAAAAAGCACCTCCACGATAAAAATCATTGCCGGCGAGATCCACGAGCGCACCTAAGCCCATAACTCCGCATCCTTGATCGGCGACTCGCTCGGAAGCATAGAGATCATTGCCGGAGAAATCAATCACCGCCGAGACGCTGTGACCGATTCCGCCGATGGCCGAGCCGGTTCGTCCCAGATAGCGATCATCGCCGCCGAGGTCAATAATCAATGCGAAATTCCCCGTGTATGTGTTGGGTCCGCGTCCACCGAGGACAAACACACCGAAGGCCGTCTGACGCGAGGCGATAACCAGACCTTCGACACCGGGTTGCATGGTGGTCTGGAACGGAGTGGGCACTCCCTGCCAAGCCCGCACCGTCATCGCCAATCCACGCGCGAAGGCATAGCTTGCGGCGGCGAGCGCATCGCGATTGACCAGCGCCAGCAAGGTCAGCACGCTATCCGACGTGACGGCCTGCGACGTATCCGCCGCCACGCCGAAGGCACGCTGAAGCATTCCTTTCAAGGAATCATCGCGAGCCGTTGTTTCGTCTTCAAACCAGAGCGGCGCGGCCAGTATGAGAGTTTGTTGCTGTTGCGGAGTGAAACGAGAAAAGGCTTGTGCGCGGTATCCCTCGGCCAGCGCAAATGCACTGAGCATCGGCTCAAACGGATTCTGCGAAGTCGGCCGCGCCGCCGCAAGCTGGGCGTCAATATCCCGGCAAACGGCTTCGGGGCAATTCGCGGAGAGAAACTCGAACATATTGGAGATCTGTCCCGCCTCACTCACCGATCCGGGCACTGCCGCGGCGAATTCCTTGCAGATCGTGTATGCGGAGAGCGGGCTTTCAAGCGCCTCACGGACGCGCGGCAAGAGAAACGTGTCGTCATCCGCCCAGCATCGTTCGGAAATGAAGTCGGCGCGTGTCATGCCGATGTAACTCAGTGCCGAATCCAAGTCCGCCCCGTCCATTGTCGTCTGACAAAATCCCAAGCCGACAATCCACAGAATTACAACGAAGACCATTGGAGCTCTTAGGCCGGAGAATATTCGATAGTCCACTGGTAATCCCTGCTGCAAATGGTGGTGATACCGTCTTCTTATTCGCCCTTCCGCACAATAGGCGCCAAACTGATCGTGAACACGGAACGACCCCGCCGCTGAATCGCCTGCACAGTGGGAGCAGTCGGCACGTTGGAAAGACTGTGGAATCCGTCGGCACGGAGTGTTCGATTTCGGAACGGCCAAACCACTCCGGCAAGAGTGCAGTGTTCGGCAACCGGACAGCCGAACCAGGAAACGAGATGACCGGCGGGAACGACGAACTCGCAGGATACGCCACCCTTCAGCGGAAACAGCACGGCTTCATCCGTGAACAGTTCAATGGATAGCTTTCGAGCTTTCAGGGCAAAATGCAGCGTTGCCAGCATATGATCCACGCGGCTCCCGGCGAATCCTATGACGGCCGCCGTGGAACAACCCAGACGACGACACAAGTCGAGCCCTTTGGCGACGTCAGGCTCTTCCTGCGACGGACGCCGGTGGATTCTTGCGTTGTGCTTGCGAGCCCAATCCAAGGCAGAAACAGAAACCGAATCGAAGTCACCGATCACATGATCCGGTACGACGTTCCATCGGCGAAGTTGTTCCAGTCCCCCGTCGAGAGCAATCACGAGACTCGACCGATTCCGCAACGCGCGAAACAATGCGCGCTGCACGGTCTGACCGTTCGCGACGATCAGGCCGTCGTATTCGGATCGTATGAAGGGAAGTCGGTGAATCATGCGCTCAAGCATTTCATATTCGTAACTCCCGAGTAATGATCAAGCGTACAATCCCCGCAACTCGGCAGCGCGGTTCACTCGTTCAATCGCGACGACAAAGGCGGCCACGCGCATCGTGCAGTCGTGTTTCTGAGACGTTTCATAGACGGAATCGAATGCGCGATTCATAATACGTTCCAGATCTTCGTTGACGCGTTCCTCGGTCCAGTAGTAGCCCATCCGATTCTGCACCCATTCAAGGTAACTCACGACGACCCCGTCAGCGTTACAAAGAATATCGGGAATTACGAAGATTCCTCGCTTGGCGAGTGCCTTGTCGGCAGCATGCTCAATCGGACCGTTGGCTCCCTCTGCAATGTAGCGTGTACGAATACGATCGGCGTTTTTCATCGTAATGACCAATTCAAGCGCGCAGGGAGCAAGAACGTCCACGTCCAGTTCGAGGAGTTCCTCCGGTCTCTTGAATTTGCGCGCTTTCCCCGAAGTTTCAAAATCCGCCAGGGTCTTGTTCTTGGCGCAGTAATCCATGGCCGCTTGAACGTCAATACCGTCGTCATTACGGTAGGCACCCGAAACGTCGGAAATCGCGACGATCCTGCAACCATCGTCATGAAGAAGCGCAGCGGCATATCCGCCGACGTTGCCGAATCCCTGAATGGCAACGCGAAGATCCGACATTTTCTCTCCGTGAGCCGCCGCGGCCCGGCGCAGGCAGAAGAGCAGTCCCCGCGAAGTCGCCATCATTCTTCCCGCGCTCCCGCCGATAGCGAGCGGCTTGCCAGTAACCACGGACGGAATGTGATCGCGGTGGTGCATGGAGTAGGTGTCCATGAACCACGCCATGACCTGAGGGGTGGTGTTGACGTCGGGCGCGGGGACGTCGCGATCGGGACCAAACAGATCGTACATCTCGGCAAAGTAGCGACGGGAAAGCCGTTCAAGCTCACCAAGACTGAGCTTCGTCGGGTCCACGATCACGCCGCCTTTGCCGCCGCCCATAGGAATATCCGCCACGGCACATTTATAGGTCATCCAGAACGCCAGCGCTTTGACTTCATCAAGGTTTACATCGGGATGAAAACGGACACCGCCCTTGGCCGGTCCACGGGCGATGTTGTGCTGCACGCGATAGCCGGTGAACGTGCGAATCGTTCCATCGTCCATGCGGACGGGCAGTTTGACTTCCGTTACCCGCCGCGGCTGACGAATCATGGCACACTGGCTTGGCGTTAGCTTCAGGATCACGGCCGCCTCATCGAATTGAGCCATCGCATTGTCAAATGCGGAAAGCGGTTGAAGTCCCTCCGTCTGTGCCAGATAGGAGGGTGCAGAAGCATTCAGGACGTCTTGACTGCGAAGTGATTTCGAAGGACTTTTCGGAGACTTGACCGACTCGGATTTCACCGGTTTCTTGGTTGACTTTGGCATCGTTTCACCTGAAAATGGATAGGATACGAAGCGCTCCGCAACGGGGGCGCTTCATGTCGAAATGTATATAATCATTCGGAAATCCGCAAGCGCGTTTGGAATTCAGCCCGTGGTGATGGTCAACCAAGCCATCATCGAGCGGGCATCTGCGCCGTCCCGCCGAAAGGACCAGTAGCCAGAATCGGATGCGGTACACGGAGGTCGCTCGAGAGCGGTGATCGGAAATCCGGCAGCATGCTCGAGATCACGGACGATGACGGCAAACAAGTCCAAGTGGGCATTGCCATCCCGCATCGCCAAAACCGTGTCACCGAACTCCTGGCGGAATGCGGTAGCAACTTCATCGTCGACGGGGTACCGCTCCTCTGAGATCATGGGACCGACGGCGATTCGGACACTTGCCGGACGAGAATGAAATTCCTTAGCAAGCCGTCGCAGCATTTTTCCGGGCAGACCGGCCACCGCGCTTCGCCAGCCGACGTGGGCAAGACCGACGGATCGGTTCAGCGGATCCGCGAAGAACACCGGCGCACAGTCGGCATGGAGAGTTGTGAGAATCACTCCCGGTGTGCGGGTGATCAGACCATCCGTTGCCGGGAGCCGCGTGTCCGGATCAGTAGCGCCCCGTCTACAGTCGGCTTCGGTCACGATGGAGATGCGGTCTCCATGAACCTGTTCCGCCCCGACGCACCACTCGAGTGCCAATCCCTGACGAGCCATGTATGCAGTGCGATTCTCCACGACCTGCACGGCAGAATTTCCATTCCACGACATGCCTCCGTGCGACCGGCGGGAGAAACCGCCTCGAACCCAGCCGAGATCGGGGAAGGGTTCCCATGTCCGGGGATTAGATTGCATTTCTGTCACGATTTGACTATCTTCTGGAGAATCTACGGAAAGGAGCGGACGGTGGCCTATCAAGCATTAGACTACTATCTGATTGAAGATCTGCTCACGGACGAAGAGCGCATGATTCGCGATACGGTTCGCAGTTTCGTGACGGACAGACTCATGCCGATCATTCAGGCGTACAACCGCGACGCGCGTTTCCCTCTCGAACTTGTGGCCGAAGCCGGTCAGCTCGGACTGATCGGCGCGCCCTACCCCGAGAAATACGGCTGCGCGGACTTGGGTTCGGTCGCCTACGGACTGATCAATCAGGAGCTGGAACGAGGCGACTCGGGAATGCGCTCGTTCGTGTCGGTCCAGACGGGGCTGGTAATGTATCCGATCTTCAGCTACGGTACCGACGCGCAGAAAGACTATTGGCTGCCCAGACTCGCAACCGGCGAGAAAATCGGGTGCTTCGGACTGACCGAGCCTGACTTCGGCTCGAATCCGGGAGGCATGTTGACTCGCGCCGTGGACAAGGGATCACACTTCGTTCTATCGGGTACCAAGGCGTGGATTACCAATGGAACGATTTCCGACGTCGCGATTGTGTGGGCGAAACTCGACGGCGTTGTGCGCGGTTTCATCGTCGAGACCGACCGGGAGGGTTTTTCCGCTCCCGAAATCAAGGACAAATTCTCCCTACGGGCAAGCGTCACATCCGATCTGATTCTCGAAGACGTCGAAATTCCCAAGGAAAACATTCTGCCCGGAGTGAAGGGTCTGAAGGGACCGCTTTCGTGCCTGACGCAGGCCCGCTATGGAATCGCGTGGGGAGCGATGGGAGCGGCTTGTGCGGTGTTCGACGAGGTGTTGAAGTACAGCCTATCTCGAATCCAATTCGACAAGCCGATTGCTTCCTTTCAACTCGTCCAGAACAAACTGGCATGGATGGCGACGGAAATCACCAAGGGGCAACTCCTGGTGTATCGGCTCGCTCAGTTGAAAGCGGCGAATCGTCTGCGGCCCCAACACGTCTCGATGGCCAAGCGGAACAACGTGGGCGTGGCCCTCGAGATCGCCCGCGTCGGACGCGATATTCTCGGGGCTAACGGAATCTCGAATGAGTATCACACCTTCCGCCATATGAACAACCTCGAGTCCGTGAATACCTACGAAGGCACGTACGACATTCACACGCTGATATTGGGAGAGGATCTGACGGGAATCGCGGCGTACGTGTGAACTCTATGAGTGGACACACTATCGCTTCAGCACCTTGAGAATCTCCACGGCCATCTCGAATTTGTTGAAGGGCGGCATCAGGTAGATCCCCTGCACGCTCGAGCGGGTTTCGAGCAGCAGCTTCTGAGCAAGTTCCACTCCCACGCGGGTGCCTTCGGTGCCCGCGTTTCGCATGGCCTCGCGGATGGGTTCGGGCACGTGCATATCGGGAATCTCATTGTGGATGAATTCGGCGTGCTTGGAAGAGCGCAACGGCAGAATGCCGAGAAAGATCGGAATCTTACAGAAGCCCGCCACGTCATTCAGGAAACGATCCAACGTGGCAGCGTCAAAGAGTGGCTGCGTGAACGCGAACTGCGCGCCCGCGTCAATCTTCATCCGCAACCGGTCGTACTCGAGGTCCAGCTCCGTCGAGGTCGGATTCACTCCCACGCCGAGCATGAAGCGCGTCGGTTCTTCCATCTCGCGGCCGGTGAGGTCCTTGCCGCCGTTCATGCGCGTAACCATCTTGGCTAAACCAACCGAATCGAGTTCGAACACCGCCTTGGCAAAGGGATAGTCGCCCACCGCTGGCGGATCACCGGTAACCGCCAAGATATTCAGAACTCCCAGAGCGTGCGCCCCCAACAGCTCGGATTGGAGTGCTAGGGCATTGCGATCCCGACAGGACACATGCAGAAGAACGTCCATTCCCGCTTCGCGGCGGATGAGATGCGCCATCGCCAGCGCACTCATTCGCGACCGCGCGAGCGGCGAATCGGCGACGTTGATGAGATCCACACCGTGAGCCTTGAGCGACTGCGCATGTCGGATGAACGGTTCGGGATTAACACTGCGGGGGGGATCAATTTCCACCGACACCATGAAACGCTTGCCGAGATCCGCGCCGAAATCGCTGTGCGGAATCGGTGTTCGGGCAATCGCTTCTGCCGTGTCTTCCTCCAACTCGTGCACGACAACCGAGCGAGTTTTCACCGGTTTCATGCCGCGAACGGCAGCCGCGATGGCACGGATGTGTTCCGATGTCGTGCCGCAGCAACCGCCGACCAAGCCAACGCCGCTGTGAACGAATCGTACGGCGTATTCGGCGAAGTATTGCGGAGAGGCAAGATAAATGTAGCGGCCGCCGACGAGTTTCGGGAAACCGGCGTTGGGTTGAGCGGCAACCGGAACGTCATCGCCCGCCATACGCTCGATAACATCCAGCATCGGTTGCGGGCCGACCGAGCAGTTGGCCCCGATCACGTCGGCTCCGAATTCGAGGAGCATCCTTCGCACTTCCGCCGGTTTGTCACCGACCAGAGTCTTGCCGTCCTCGGTGAAGGTCATCGTCGCGATAATCGGAATATCACCCGACAGCTCACGAATCGCGGTGAACGCCTCGCGAACCTCGACGATATTGGACATGGTCTCGACGACGAACACGTCCACTCCGCCTTCAATGAGTCCGGTTGCCTGCTCGCGGAATGCCTGTCGTGCATCGGAAAGCGAAAGCTTGCCGATCGGTTCCAGCATCCGGTTGAGCGGACCGATAGAACCGGCTACATACGTCTCTTCGCCGGCCGCCAACCGGGCGATCTGCGCGCCGGCTCGATTGATTTCGCGGGCGCGTTTCTCAAATCCGTGCTCGCTCAATCGAAAACGGTTCGCTCCGAACGTATTGGTGGTGATAATCTGCGCGCCGGCCGCAATGTACTCGCGATGCAACACCTCGACGACGCTCGGCTGTGACTCGTTGAGTTCCTCGAAGCAGGACTGATAGGAGAATCCGCGCGCGTAAAGAGCCGTTCCCATCGCGCCGTCGGCGACGAGAACCTCGCTGTGGAGACGATCCAACAGAATGCGGGAACGGGCACTAATCATGTCGGTCTCAAAAAACTGCGGGCGTCTTAGAGTAATGTTACGGTTTCGCCACGTACGATCTGCCCGCGAAGATCGCGCGTGAGGAGACTTGCCGTGATGCGGGGATCGTGCTCATAGACCAGTATCCATTTTTCTTCGAGAGCACGCGGCAGCAATCGTTTCTTCTCGGCCAGCGTAGTCATCGGAAACAGATCATATCCCATGATGTAGGGCAAAGGAACATGAACCGACAGGGGAATGAGATCGGCAGGGAACCAGATCGAGGAATCGCCACCGAAGACGCGCACGGACTGCATGGCGGGCGAGTGTCCGTCATGGACGATGAGTTCCACTCCGGGAAAAAGTTCGGTATCCCCTTCGACGAGTTCGAGCAGACCGGCTTCCTGCACGGGGCGATAGTTGTGGTCGAAGAAGCTGGCGCGGTCACGATCGGTGGGATTCAGCGCATGTACCCAGTGACGTTTCTGCACGTAGTGTCGAGCGTTCGGAAACATCGGAACCACGCGACCGCTATCGAGTCGCGTCGAGCCTCCGGCATGATCGAAATGCAAATGCGTGTGAATCACGTCGGTAATCTGCTCGGGCTTGATCGCCAGCGCCGCCAGCGAACGCAAGAGCGAGTTCTGGGTATTGTCCACGGCATACATGTCCGTGAACTTTTGTCCCTCCTTGTCCCCCGCGCCACTGTCCACGAGAATCTTGCGATCCGCGTCCTCAATGAGAAGGCATCGCATCACCATCTCGATCCGGTTCAGCTCGTCGGCGCGATTCGTGCGGTTCCACAATACCTTGGGAACCACTCCGAACATCGCGCCCCCATCCAAGCGGAAATCGCCGGCCTCAATCGCCGAGACTTTATATGGCCCGATTCTCATGTCGTTCTGGTTTCCTCTTCCTTTTCTTCCTCTGCCCGCGGCCACGGGGTTCCCTCCCAGATCCGTCGTGGATTATCGGAAACCAACTTCTGCGCTTCCGCCTCGCCGATGATCGCGGCCGCAGCTTCGAATCCCTGCCGCAGACAGAAGCCATGTTCCATATCATCGTGAGCGTCACTGGCCAGAACGTCCACGCAGCCCCAGTTCAGAAGCTGTCTCGATCTCCGCGTCATGGCAGCTCCGAACTGTCCCACCAGTGATCCCGCATCCATTGTGATCACCGCTCCCGCGTGGCGGACTTTATGCGGCTGTTCCGGCTTTTTGATCGCCTGCTCGTAGCGTTCGTAATGTGCGATGATCGGAATCATCTCCGACTGCATGCACGCCCGAATCGCATTCAGAAGAATTTCAAATGGCGTGTGCCATGGGAATTCAATCAGGAAGTATTTGCCTGCGCCATGATAGGTAGCGAGCGGCAAATGGAGCGTCTGCAGGATGTCCACACCCAGCATGAGTTCCAGAGCCAGAGCCAGCTCGACGGGAATCCCCTCCCGTTTCGCGGCTTCCTTCACTTGCAGAAAGACCGACTGATACAGGAGGTCCGTCTTTTCGTTGATGCGGTCGTTGCCATGCGGTGTGCATCCGACGTGCGTGATTCCCTGTCGTGCGGCAGCCGTCAGCATCCGCAGCGATTCGCTCAAGTCGGTGGCACCGTCATCGAGACCCGGCAGAACGTGATTATGGATGTCGAACACTTAGGCTTTTTGCTCCGGCAAACGGGATGCAAGCAGTTCCGCAATATCGCTCACAGGAACGGACTCCCGGTTCAGATCGCGCAGGCCATCTCTTAGCATCAGATGGCAGAAGGGGCAGGCCGTGCCAACGGCTGACGCTCCCGTTTCCATAAGTTCCTTTACGCGGTGGTGATTCACCCGCTCACCAACCGTTTCTTCCGTGAACAGCAGTCCTCCGCCCGCTCCACAACAGAAAGAACGCTCGGCCCGCCGTCTCGGTTCCACGAGTGAAACACCGGCACCGGCCAACACTTCGCGCGGATAGCGGGCATGGCTGGAACCAATGTAGCGGATGAGATAGCATGCATCGTGATAGACGAGTTCCTGTGGCTCGGTCTTTGAAGGTTTCAGTTTGCCATTCCGCAGCAACTCAGCGATGGACTGGGAGTGATGGACGATAGAAATCTTCGGATCCAGTCCGAAATCGCGGTACTCCTGCAGCGTGCGAAGGCAATGAGGACAGGTCGTCAGAATCATTCGCGGCGCAGCCGCGGTCAAGATCGCGATGTTTTCTTCGGCCAACGCCAGAAAGACCATTTCGTTGCCGGCCCGGCGAGCGGCGTCACCGGTGCACTTCTCGTCGGGCAAGACTCCCCAACTTACACCGGCCGTGGTGAGAATCCGGGCCATTGCCAGAGCGACTTTCTGATAGTAGAAATCGTAGCGGCCCATGCATCCCAGCCAGAAGAGAACATCATGGTTCTCGAAGATCGGTAGTCCGTTGTTCTCGATGAACTCTTCCGCCTGCTCAGGAGAATATTTCCAGGGATTGCCGGTTTTCTCGAGATTGTCGAAGAGGGGTCGCAACGTCTTCGGGAACTCCGCCGCGGCGACCCGTCCCCGGCGCATCTCGATGATCGGTACTGCCTGATCTATTCCGACGGGACACTGATAGGTGCATGCCCCGCAGGTCGTGCATTGCCAGAGAATATCTTCACTGACAACCGGACCCACGGCCGTCTGATCGAAATCACTCAGGAATCCGGCGCGCAAGTCAAGCATGAGCTGCTTTGGATCTAACTTCTTCCCCGTTTGCCGGGCGGGACAATGGTCATAGCAGCGGCCACACTCGACGCACGTGAACGCCCCCAGAATCGTATGCGCACTGAAATCCGAAAGTTTCTCCGCTCCGAATTCTTCCTTCTCGAAGTCCAGCAGACGAATCCGCACCAGTTCGAAATCCTTGTAGAACGTGGTCAGCGGACTCAGGACAAGATGCAGGTGTTTGCTGTGTGGAATCAAAGCGAGGAACGCGAGAATCGTAACCGCATGCACCCACCAATTGACACGCTGAGCAACGGGATCGGTCAGAGCGTTGAAATACGTCAAGAGGTAGGTAAGCATCAGAATCTCGATGAACAGCGCAACCACACCCGAGCTCCAGGAGAGTTTCCCCAACGCGGCAGGTCGGAAGACGAACCGCCGGAGAGCAAGCCCGGTGATCCCGATGACCACCAACACGGCAAAGAGAGCGACGATCCCGCCGTATGCGCGATGAAAGGAGCCTTCCCCCAGCGGATGCCAGCCGTAGGCGGTGGCGAAGTGATGGATGGTCTCCAGCAGAAAAAGCAGAAAACCCCAGAATACCAGAGCATGAAAGAGACCGGAGAGTGGACGTTCCACGATCACCTTCTGCTGGAATACGACCTCTCGCAGAAAACGGTTGACTCGTTCTCCCATCCGATCTTTCGGGAGGCTTTGCCGTCCCTTTGCGACTAAGCGAAGCCGCTGCCGGAGGGGACGCAAGAATAAATAGAGGCTGGCGACAATCAGCAGAGTGAGGATAATCTGTTCCATGGCAAAAGTTGTGTGATTCGGATGGGAATTGAATCGTGGAAATGTCGAGGCTCGAAATCTTGTTTGCCGGATCAGGAGGCAGTGCGTTACGCGGTGACGAACTCCAACAGCGTTCGCACTCCCGATCCCGCCGCCGTCTCCTTAGGTTGGATGGAAGAAACCACGGCCGGGAAAGCGGTGGGAGCGATGTCAATGTGAATCCACGGCGTCTCGCCTACGAATTCCTTGAGGAAGGCCGCTGCCGTGCAGGCTCCGCCCCACCGATGGCCGCAGGCGTTGCGAAGCTCGGCGGTCGCTCCCTCCATCTCCTTCGAGTACTCTTCATAGAGCGGCATCGGCCACATTCGCTCGCCGGCGCGCTCGGCGGATTTCAGAATCTGCTCGCGCAGTCGTTCATTGTTGGAAAACACGGCGTCGGCATGATGACCGAGCGCCACCACCGCCGCTCCCGTAAGTGTGGCAAGATCCACCATGACAGAGGGCTTATACTTTTCCACCGTGTAGGCCATCGCGTCGGCCAGAACGAGACGGCCCTCGGCGTCGGTATTGAGAATCTCCACCGTTTTGCCGTTGTAGGCCGTGTAGATGTCCGACGGGCGATAGGCCTCGGGGCCGATGGCGTTCTCGACCGCACCGATCACGCCCACCACGCGACAGTTCGGTTTCAACTTCGCAACTCCGTGCATGGCTCCCAGCACCGCCGCCGCACCGCACATGTCCGATTTCATTTCATCCATCGAGGCCGTCTTGATGTTGAGACCGCCGGAATCGAACACCAAGCCTTTACCCACCAGCGCGAACGTTTTTTTCGCGCCGCGCGGATTCCAGTCCATGATAATGAGCTTGGGCGGCATGGCGCTGCCCTTGGTCACGGCCAGAATGAGTCCCATCCCCAACCGCTGCATCTCGCGCTTGCCGAGCACGGTGACTTTCACGCCTTGCACGGTCAGCTTTTTCGCTTCGCGCGCCAGAAAATCCGTGTTGACCACGTTGGCGGGATGCGTTCCCCACGCGCGAGCCAGATTCGTACTCTCGGCCAGAATGACCTGCCGTTTGAGCGAGCGATCCGCCGCTCGCTTGCGACCGGAAGTTGTGTAATAGAGCGTAACTGATGTGAGCTGTTTACGGTCGGACTTGGAAGCGGGCCTGTAATGATCGAATCGCCAATTGCCGAGAATAATGCCGTCCACGAGCGCGCGCGTCACTTCTTCGGCGGAAAGGTCCTCGATGAGTTTATCCTCACTGATCACGACCAGCGATTTCCCGCCCAGATCGCGCGCTTCGCGAACAACGGCTCCTGCGGCCAGCCGCAACGTATGCCAACGGAAATCACGGCGCGCGCCAAGACCTTGCAGAATCAGAAGCGGCGCCTTGCCGCGCTCGCTGTAGTGACGGACCAGTTCGTCTTTCTTTCCCGAAAAACGCGACGCGGCGATGAGCTTCATGACTTCGCGGGCCGTCGGACGATCCAGCGACGGGAGCTTGGGAGCCTTGATCTCGTCGTCGAACAAACAGACGGCAATCGCACTGGGAGCTCCCTTGACTAGTCCGACCGCAGCAGTGATCTTCACGACTTCCTCCTGACGGAATGCCGATGGGTCTTGACGATGCGATTTTCGTCGTCCAGCACGACCACCACCGGTTTGTGGTGCTGGACTTCCTGGTCGTCCACCTGAACGTAACTGGCGATGATGATCCGGTCTCCGCGCTGCGCCAATCGCGCGGCCGCGCCGTTCAGGCCGATTGTGCGACTTCCGCGACGCGCCGGAATCGCATAAGTATCCAGTCGCGCGCCGGTTGTGATATTGTAGATATGTACGCGCTCATAGGGCGCGATACCGGCTGCATCGAGCAGGTCCGTATCAATGGCACACGAGCCTTCGTACTCGAGATTTACCTGCGTCACATGCGCCGCGTGAATTTTCGCTCCCAGCATTTCCCGTGTCATTTCCTGTTCCCTCCCTCGCCAATACCCATTTCATCAGTGCACAGCTCGGCGAGTGTCATCCGTAACTCCTTCAGCAAATTGTCCACCACCATGGCCGCCGGAAGGATATCGTGAATCATGCCGACTCCCATTCCGGCTTCGAGTTGTCCCTCTTCCCAATCCCCTTCGAAGATCCCGCCCCGTTCTCGTTTCTCACCGAGAAGCAGCCGCATTTCCTCCTGCGATGCTCCCCGCCGCTCGAATTCTGCGCAGCGTGCGGCAAAGGGATTGCGGATCATTCGCGTCGGGCCGATGTTTTTAAGCGTTAGTACCGTATCCGATTCACCGGCTTCGATAACGGCCTGCTTGTAGCGATCCGATGCCGAAGACTCCAACGTAGCGGCGAAACGGGTTCCGACTTGCACGCCATCCGCACCGAGCGCCATCGCCGCCACCATTCCTCGTCCGGTTACAATGCCACCGGCGGCAATCACCGGAATCCTTACCGCCGCGCGCACCTGCGGAACGAGAACAAAGGTGGGGATCTCATCCACACCGTTATGTCCGCCGGCTTCCGTTCCTTCGCAGACCACCGCGTCCACACCTCGTTCTTCGGCTTTGCGGGCAAGGCGGGCAGTGGGCACAACGTGAACAACGGTCGCTCCGGCTGCTTCCAATTTCGACGTGAAGAGCGCGGGATTTCCGGCGGACGTGAAGATGATCTGCACCTTTTCCTGAATACACACGTCCACCAGTTCGCCGATGTCTCCTCGCAAGAGCGGCAGATTCACGCCGAAGGGAAACGTACTTTCCAGAGCGGTGCGCGCTTTGTGGATATGCTCACGAAGCAAGTCCGGCTTCATGGAACCGGCGCCGATGAGGCCCAGCGCTCCCGCACGCGATACCGCCGCACAGAGCTTCCAGCCGGATGCCCAGACCATTCCCGCTTGAATGATCGGATATCGGATGCCGAATAGCTTCGTGATACGATTCGGATTCATGTTCACGCCATTAGGGGTGTTGTCGCAATCGTCCCAGTTGCCCTACACACGCGACAGCCGCGCAGGAGCACACCCGCACGGCCGATACGACAGACTTGTGTGTTGGATCTACTCCTCGTCAATGGCCCCTGGCCAACTTGACCAGATCAATACGGTGGGCCGGTCGGCCGTCCAATTCTCCGGCGTATTGCGAGTGTGTGGTCAGGATGGAGCCATGCATCAGGAACTCGCGATCCACGTAGAACTCCGCCCGCGAGTAGCTGGCAAGTTCAAGATAGCCGGTGTCCATGCGAATCGCATCTTCCGGACACGCCTCGACGCACAGCCCGCAGAAGCAACAACGAAGCAAATCTATCTCGAAAGCAACGGGATATTTTTCGACTCTTCCATCGGGCGATTCCCCGGCGGTGATGTAGATGCAGAGATCGGGACAGGCCGTCTCACACATCATGCAGGCTACGCAGCGCGGCGAGCCGTCGGGACGGAGCATCAGCCGGTGCCGTCCCCGCCAGCGCGGAGAGATTGGCCGCCGCTCCTCCGGATACATGATCGTCACGCGGGCCGGCTTCGTCTTGAATCCCAGAGATCGCCCAACGTGGCGGCCCAGATTCACGAAGAAGTGCCGGCTCGTCACCAGCATCCCCTTCCAGAGTTCGGGATAGTAAGTCTTCTGCCAGAGGCTCAGTTCAACGCGGCGGACGGGCTTGACTTCAATCATCGAATCACTCTTCACACGTCGTCGTTGGAATCAGGATACCAGTCGGATGATCAGGGCGGTGACACCGATATTCAGAAGCGCGATGGGCATCATTTCTCGCCACGAAACGCGCATCAGCTGGTCATAGCGAAAACGGGGAAACGTCCAGCGAATTTGCATCTGCAGCCACATCAGCACCAGCACCTTGAAACCGAACGAGAATACTCGCAGAGCAACCACGACCCATTCCCCGAGCGGCACGTACGCTCCCCACGGAAAGTGAAAACCCGCGAGACCCGCCATCTCACCGCCGTCGAACAGGAACGGAACCTGATAGCTGCCCAGAAACACCGTCGCGAGTACGGCCGCCAACACCACGATCTCGGCGAACTCTCCGAGGAAAAACATTCCCCAGCGCATTCCTGAATACTCGGTGGCAAAGCCGATGATCTCCGATTCGCCTTCGGGTAGATCGAAGGGCGCACGTTTGGTCTCGGCCATTGCTGCCGGCAAAAACAAGAGAAATGCAATCGGCTGAACGATAATTCCCCACTTGGGAATCCAACCCCACAGATACTCGTTTTGTGCCGTGGCCATCACACCAGGATCGAGCGATCCATACACGAGAATCGGCCCGATCAGCGAAAGCCCGATAATGAGTTCATACGAGATCATCTGCGCCGTCGCCCGCATGCCGCCGATCAGCGAGTATTTGTTGTTCGACGCCCAACCGGCCAGCATGACGCCGTAAACGGCAATCGAACCGAACGCCAAGATGTACAGAACGCCGATGTCAAGCTGCAGAATCTGCAACGGCACAATCCGATCGCCGATGGAAATCGGCGGTCCGAACGGCAACACGGCGAAAGTCATGAACACCGGGAACATGGCGAACACCGGAGCCATCGCATGAAGGAAGCGCAGCCCCTTGGGCGGGAGAAAATCCTCCTTGAAAACCATCTTCATTGCGTCGGCCACCGAGTTGATGAGACCGAGCAGCTTGATTCCGAGAATCGCCGCCCGATTCGCACCGATCCGGTCGGAAATGAGCGCGCTCTGTTTCCGCTCGGCCCACGTCAGCACGAACGCACCGGTGATAATGCCGGTGAATGCGACGGCAATCTTCCCGACGATCAATCCCAGATCAAGCCACATGCGTTCTCCGCAATCCTCGCGATGGTCTTTGCAGGTTTTTCAATAGGCCGCCAGTGGACGGGGCGACTGCACCTTCCGATAGGGCGATTCGGAAACGCCGGTCAGCATTTTCCCGCCAGCGCCCAAGCCTTCCCACGTCAAGCCCTTGAAGGAAGCGATGCTCTCGCCGATGGAGTCGAACACCTCAGGCGGCGAATCACACTTCAGTTCCAGTCCGAGCCGCGCCGCCAGATCGCGCCAGACTTCCCATTCACTAACCGCCAGGCCGAGCGGATCGAACGGCCTCCACGTGCGCTGGACGCGTCCCTGGAAATTCGTGTAGCTGGCCTCGCGCTCCGCCCAGACCGCTATGGGAATCACGTCATGGGCCAATTCGTTCATCGCACTGACGTGAGTTCCCAAATACAGAACATATCCGCAATGCTGTTCGAGTTTGCCGAGTTGCTTGGGCGCGAGATTCGCGGTCAAATCGTGATTGATGACGATCAACACCTCGAAATCGCCATCAAGCGCGCCGGCAACGATCTCATCTCCCGGAAGTCCGCTGCCGCCCCACGGTTGCACGCCCATTTCCAAAGCGCCCCGCCGATTGGGAGACAAATCCGATTTCATCAGGATACCGTCTTCCTCGCCCTTCTGTTCCTTGCCGAGATTCACGTCCACGCACTGAACCTTCAGGTAATCCACAAACAAACGCTTCAGCAGGAACAGGTCTTCGTTGGAGGAATGGGCCGAGGCCAGAACCGCAATCGCTTTCGCGCCGTGTTTGTCCAGAGTCGCTTTGATTTTACCAGCAGCCCGCTCGATGACGGACGAAACCGCAAGCGGCCCGCCGTTTGATTCCAGCTTGGTATGCGGAGCCGTCAGGCGATCCGCACCATCTGTGGTGCGGTAGCCGTAGCGCCCCCGGTCGCAAATCCACCACTCGTTCACCGCGCGATTGTATCGCGGTTTGAGCCGTTGAATGCGGCGCTGCGGATTCTTGTAGCTCCGCTCCGTCTCCCAGTCAACGTAGATATTGCAGCCGCGCGAACAACCGGTGCAAATCGAAGGGGTGCGCTTGAGATACCAGACGCGCCGTTTGAAACGGAAATCCTTGTCGGTGAGCGCCCCCACCGGACACAGATCCACCACGTTGCCGGCGTAGGGATTTTCGAGCCGCTTGCCGGGTACGTTCATGAGTTCGGCGTTTCCACCCTGACCGAAAATGCCCAGTTCATCCACCCCGGCAATCTCCCGGCAGAAACGCACGCAACGCGAACAGAGAACGCAACGCTCGCTGTCGAGCACCACGGTCGGGCCGACGTCATGGACTTTATGTTTGTGACGCTTCTCATCCAGATCCACGCGGCTTTCGTGTAACCCGTAGCGCATGTAGTAGTTTTGCAGATCGCACTCGCCGGCGTCATCGCAGATCGGACAATCGAGCGGATGATGCTGCAGATAGAATTCAAGCACTCCGCGTTGGATGTCGCGAATCGCCACCGATGACGTGGTGATCTTCATGCCGTCGGCGGCCATCGTGTTGCAGCCGACCACGATGGACTTGCGGCCGTTGTGCTCGCACTCCACCTGACACATCCGGCACGATCCGACCACCGCCAGACCCGGATGATAGCAGTAGTGAGGAATCTCGATGTTCAGTAACCGGGCCGCCTCGATGAGGTTCGTACCGGCCGGAACTTCGACGGGTTTATTATCTATTTCAATCTTCGGCATGAAATCCAGTTGAATGCAGCGGTATCACTCGGTATTCTGCCTACTCTTTCACCAGCGCTTCGAACTCGTGACGGAACTTTTTAATGTAGCTCTTTGTCGGCCACGCGACGGCCGCGCCGAGTGCACAGATCGTCTTGCCGTCAATGTTATTCGCTACCTCGTACAAATCATCAATATCGCGGCGGCGACCCTTTCCATCCGCGATGCGCGTCGCCAGCCGCAACAGCCAGCCCGTGCCCTCGCGGCAGGGAGTGCACTGTCCGCAGCTCTCGTGCGCGTAAAAACGGGTCATCCATACCATCAATCGCGGAATGGAAACCGTTTCATCAATCACCATCACCGCCGCGCTGCCCAGCATCGAACCCGCCGCCGCCACCGACTCGAAATCCAATCGCAGGTTTTCGCATTCCTCAGCCGTAAGAATATGCGACGACGATCCGCCCGGGATTACGGCTTTGAGTTTCCGGTCAGCGGTGATGCCTCCACCACAATCATAGATGAGTGTCTTCAGAGGCACGCCCATCGGCAATTCATACACCCCCGGCCGTTTCACGTTTCCGGAAAGCGAGAGCAGCGCGGTACCGCCGTTTTTCGGCGTGCCCAGTGCAGCGAACTTGTCCGCTCCGATTTCGAGAATGCGCGGCACAAACGCGAGCGTTTCTACGTTGTTCACGATGGTCGGCTTGCCCCACACGCCCACCGCCGCCGGATAGAATGGCGGTTTGAGTCGCGGCCAACCCTTCTTTCCCTCCAGCGATTCGATCAGACCCGTTTCTTCACCGCAGATGTATTGACCGGCTCCCGTCCCCAAATGCACCGTACAGGACCAGCCGCTGCCGAGGATATTGTCACCGATGAATCCTTTCGCGCGCGCATCCTCGATGGCTTTGTGCATGATGCGGGTCGGATAGAAATATTCTCCACGAATGTAGATATAGATGCGCTCCGCTTGTACCGCCCATGCGCAAATCAGCGCGCCTTCAAGAAGAAGATGCGGATCGTATTCGAGAATCAGACGATCCTTGCAGGTCCCCGGTTCCGATTCGTCCGCATTCACGCAGACGTATCGCGGGAACGTATCTTTGGGAATGAAACCCCACTTCATTCCGGCCGAGAATCCGGCACCGCCGTGGCCGCGTAGTCCGGATTCCTTTACCAAAGCGGTCACTTCCTCCGGCTTCATGCGTACCGCCTTTTTCAGCATGGCATACGCGCCGCGTTGCTCGGCGGTTTCAATGCCGGCCTGACCGGACTTTCCGAAGTTGCGCGAAAGCAAACGAATGTTGCCGTTGCCTGTCATGCCGGTGCGGGTTCTCCTACGTTGCCAAGAAGTGGCGTCGGTTCTTCGGGAAGAATCGGTTGTCCTTTCCGGTAGCTCTCGATGATCCGGTCGAGCTTTTCTACCGTCAATTGATAGTATTGATTCTCGTTTATCAGCATCATCGGCGCCCACGAACAGCCACCCAGGCATTCGGCGTACTTCAGAGTGAATACTCCGTCGGACGTGGTTTCGCCGTTCCTAATGCCGAGTTTACTCTCCAGATGCTGCTGTAGATTCTCCGCTCCCGCCAGGCAACATGAGATATTGTGGCAGAGCATAATGAGAAATTTTCCGGCAGGCGCGGTACGAAACATGCAGTAGAACGACAAGACTTCGCGCACCTTCACGAGGCTAACGCCCACGGTCTCGGCCAGCCAGCGTTCCGTATCGGGCGTGATGCAGCCTAATTCGCGCTGCGCCTCGAACATCAGCGGTACCAACGCGGCTTCGCGGTGTTCGGGCGGAAACCGGAAGAAGATCTCTTCGGCTTTCTTTCTGAGGGTGTCGGAAATCTGCATTGAAAAACGTATTGTCGGAACTACCGGTCCAGTTCTCCACCGATCATGTTGACGGATCCGAACGTGGGGATGATGTCGGCCAGCATGAAGCCATTGATCATCTCGGGCAAGGCCGCCACGAAATTAAGGCACGGCGGACGACAGCGCACCCGCCACGGACGGTCATTGCAGCCGTCGGTTGAGTTCTCGCCGGGCTGACTCACCACGTAGTATCCGAGTTCGCCGTTGCCCGCTTCCACCGCGAAGTACACCTCACCCTGCGGAACGCGAATCCCGTGGCCGTCCATGATGAGTTTGAAGTGATTCATCAGCCCTTCGATATTTCCATACGTGTCTTTTTTCGAGGGCAGCACGACGCGCTTGTCGTCACAGGAGACCGGCCCGTCGGGAATCTTCGTGATGCACTGCTCGAGAATCCGGCATGACTGCTCCATCTCCTCCATGCGGACGAGATAGCGGTCGAAGTTGTCCCCGTTGTGACCGACGGGAACCGTCCAATCAAGCTGATGATAGATGAGATACGGATAATCTTTGCGAACGTCGTAGCCGACTCCCGTGGAGCGCAGACACGGACCCGTGAAACCCCACGCCAGCGCGCGATCGGGCTTGATGACTCCCACGCCCTGCGTGCGCTCGACGAAGATACGGTTGTAGGTGAGCAGTGTATCGCATTCCTTGAGAATGCGGCGAGTCTCGGCAAGCGTCCACGTGATCTTGTCCAGCCAGCCGTCGGGCAGGTCATGGGGCATACCGCCCACCCGTGAGCAGTTGGTGGTGACCCGCGCTCCACAGTAGTCTTCGATCAGTTCGTAGTAATACTCACGGCCAATCATCATATATAGGAAGACGGTGAACGCTCCCAGCTCCATCGCCGCCGCGCCTACACAGGTCAGATGATCGGCGAGCCGCGAGATTTCACAAAGCATGGTGCGAAGGTATTGCCCGCGCATCGGTAGTTCAAGACCGAGCAGCTTCTCCACCGCCATGCAATAGCCGACGTTGTTGATGCAAGGGGAAACGTAGTTCAGGCGGTCGGTGTAGATGAGCGACTGATTCCAGGTGGAAGCCTCGCAACTTTTCTCGAATGCCCGGTGCAGGTAGCCGATTTCCACCTCCGAATCCACCACCAGCTCGCCCTGCAGTCGGGTGGCAATGCGGATGATGCCGTGCATGGCCGGATGCGACGGCCCCACGTTGAGCAGCATATCCTGAGTGCGGAATTCCGATTCCGTCTCGGGAATCGCACGTTCAACGTCGTAGGGTTCGGCGATGATTTTCTTCTCGTTCATCTAATTGGATGAGGAAATAATCGGACGCGAGCGAAAACTCAATTCTGCGGGCCGACCAGCGGCTGGCGTTTGGTCTTGGAATAGTCTTTGCGAAGCGGATGGCCTTTGAACTCTTCATAGAGCATAATCCGCTTCAGATTCGGATGGCCGTCGAACTTCACTCCGAACAGATCCCATACCTCACGCTCGTACCAGTCGGCAATCGGCCAAAGCGGAGTCAGGCTGGGAACCAGCGGATGCTCGTCGTCGGATTGCGCGCGCAGCCGGAGGCGTGCCTTGGTCTCGAGGTTCATGAAGTGATAAACGATCTCGAAGCGCGGCTTGCGCGGGAGATAGTCCACCGCCGTCAGATCCACGAGCACATTGTAGCCCATCTCTTCTTTAAGAAGACGGGCGATATCGAGCAAGCGATCCCCGTCAATCACAAGCGTTCGGTCGCCATGATCGGCGTGCCAATCGAAGATCGCTTCCGGATAGCGCTTCTCGATGGCCAGATGCTCGGGGAATTTCTCGCTTATTTCCACGGCTGCTTGGATTTCTGAATGAGGTCCTGCAGTTTCAAGACTCCGTCCAACACCGCTTCGGGACGGGGCGGGCAGCCGGCGATGTAGATATCCACCGGCAAGATCGTATCAATCCCCTGCACCGTCGCGTAGTTGTCATAGGGTCCGCCGCAGCTCGCGCACGCGCCGAAGCTGACCACCCATTTCGGTTCGGTCATCTGCTCGTACACGTTCAAGAGCAGCGGAGCGAGCTTGTGGCTGATCGTTCCCACCACCCACAAAACGTCCGACTGTCGCGGGCTGAAACGCGGAAAGGCCGCGCCGAAACGGTCGAGATCATAATGGCTGGCCGAAACGGACATATACTCCATCCCGCAGCAAGCCGTCACGAACGGATAGACGAACATCGAGTACTTCCGTCCCCATCCGAGCAGCTTGTCGAAGCGGGTGGTCATCACCTGACCCTTGAGCACCGCCGCGATATCTTGCCTGTGTCCGTTTGGTTCCATGTTCACCGTCTTATCCACATCCGCACGAACTACTTCCACTCCAGTACACGCTTGCTGACCTCGTAGTACAATCCCACTCCAAGGATCGCCAGGAAAATGACCGCCGCGATGAATCCGACGATTCCGATACTGCCGAAGCTCACCGCCCACGGATAGAGGAACGCGATCTCGATATCGAATACGATGAACAGCACCGCCACCAGATAGAACTTGATGGGATAGGGCGCACGCGCATCGGTCTTGGAAATCGTTCCGCACTCGAAGGGCTGCGCCTTGATCTCGTTCATTTTCTTTGGCCCGAGCCAAGCCGAAAGCGCGAGGAACATGCCGACCAATCCGCAGGTGGCTGCGAACAGGACCAGAAAGGTCGAGAGATTACCACTGAAAAAGGATGTTTCCATATGTCAGGAGAACAAACGTTGCGGAATTCGGGATCGCGCTATGACTTGAGGATCAGCCGGTGAAGCTTATAGGCAAGCGGCGGAACAATAACGAGCTGGGCAATCATTCCGGGAATGGCCGGTATAATAAGAACCATCGCGTAGTAATCAATCTCGCGAATTCCGGTCACTACGACGGATACGGCGATGTAAGTCACTCGCCCGGCGATCATGGCCACCAGCATCGCGAGGACCATTGCGGCAATCCGTCCGATTCGCGGCGGCAGACCTTTAACCGTCGGCAACGCATGGAGCATGATCGAGGTCATCAGTCCGTAAACCGCCAACTCCGGCATCATTCGCAATACTTGCGCCGCCGTGGGCATACCGGTCAGTCCCATGGACAAGGCCGGAGCAAGAATCCCCACCATCGCCGCATGAATCGGCCCGAGCAGCATTCCCCCGAGAAAGACCGGGAAATGCATCGGCAGGATTACGCGTGGAGACCAGCCAAAGGGGTGGATAAAAAACGGAAGGACGACTCCCAGAGCCACACAGACAGCAGCGGTCGCCAGAGCCTCAGCTCCCCGAGCCGGAGGGGCAAAGGGTACAGCCGACTTGCTACCTCTTTCACGAGCCGGGCCAATCGTACCGGTTCGGGTGCGACTCATCCTGCCAAGCTTAGGGACAAAAAAATTGTTTCTATTTGTGTTACGTATCAGAAGCGGCCCCTTAAAGGCTGCTCCAGCCTGAATCGCTAAACTACGGAGAACTTTCCACATTGTCAAGAGAAATGGCCCGCATGTTTCTCAAGAATAACCCGCTAAGTGCAAATTCTAAATGAAGAAAGTTTGATGACATTGACATCCTTTATGAGGTGCTTAGAGAGATCGTTCCATTTCAATCCCCCGCTACTTCTTCTCCATCAAGACGAGGCGGTATTTGGGAAGCTCAATTGCCTCGAAAGCTTGTCGAACGGTCGCAAATTCACCTGGGGGCACAAGATCGGCCTTAATTTCGATTGTCTGCGTCCATGTCATCGTCGCTTCTCCGCGCCGCGAGTGCACCTCCATGCGGACGAACGGATTATCTATCAGGAGCGTGGGCGGCACGGCTGCCACTTGGAACCCGTCCGGGATTGTCAGAGTGAATTCGCCGATGAATTGCGCTCGACCGGGGAGTTTCACCGGATACCGAACTTCGGGCAGTGAAGGAAAGAAATCCGGTCGCGCAAACTCAAACGGGGCGAGTGGGATTTCCATGAGCAGGTGTCCATTTTCTCGCGTGGCATAGTTCGGCGATTCGAAACCAAGAGACACGACGACGGGTGCCGACAGATCCACCACATTAGAGACCGAAAAATTGGTGACGCGCGTGCCCGGCCGGATTCTCCCGGCCGCCGATTCCGCGAAGAGTCCACAATCTTCAGAGCTCAAATCCCGAAATCGGGCACGTACCTGCGCCGTCTGATCTCCTCGCGGGATACACGTCAGGCGGCCCGAGAGATCGCCGGTGGAGGTCAGCGTGGCCCGGATTTCCGTCCGGGCGCCTCGCATTGCCGTCGGTCCCGGCGGCACACTCTCGATGAGCGGGATTCCCGGAAGCAACATGCAACCCATTCCGTACGTATCCGCATAGGGAAGCATTCCCGGCGGGTAGTACTCGGCCATCGGATCTACCCAGAGCGTGTCGGAACCAATAGGAACTGCGAGGATGACGTGGCGAAACTGCTCGAGCACGGGAAGATTCGAGAACGGCACATGCTCGCCCGAAACCAGAACCGGAATCGGCCCGTATCCGTAGCCTCGCATCAAGGCCGTCAGCAATACCGCCTTGTCCTGCGAATCACCGTAGCCGTTCTGCCAGACACGATCGGCCGAGTTGGGCTCGTACCCGATTCTACCGAACGGCAGATGAACGGAGCGGATCCGATGAAGTACGAAAGTCGCGACGTTCATGAGGGCCGGCACAGCCTGCAGATCGGGAGCGGTTATGGCCGACCAACTCTGCACGGCTTCCTCCGACAGTTCAACCTTTTCCCAGAAATTCTCCGACACAAACAGCCCCAAATCCTCCCAATCGGCAAACGTCGTCCAAGCCAGTCGCGGGACGATGAACGACAGATTTACCATGTCCGGCTCGGGAACAACCGGCGGGATGTCTCTCTTTGTCCACTGATAGGAAATGCATCCGTCTGCTTCAGTTACTACGGGATCGAAACTATCATGTGTCATTTCGAATCGGATTCGCCGATTCACTGCCGTTTCGATCACGTAGCTTTTCTCCAGAACGGGATCGAAATCCCCGAAAAGAACAACGTCTCCGGTATGGGGTGTTGCAGGCGCTTTCGTCCCCGGCTTCGGTTCGATTCGATAGGCGAAATACAACGCCGCCCCGACATCGAGATTCGGAAACGAGACCCGTTGTTCTTTCAAGCGCGAATAGGCCGCCGCCCACTTCACCTCGGGCGCGAGGGAAAGCGTGAATGCCTCCGGCTCAGGCTCGATCCATGTTCCATCCGCCAGACGCACGCGCGCGGCCTCAATAATCACCGTGTCCCTGCCGGAATCGAATTGCACCACTTGCTCACGGAACGCGCTTGCGCCCCGTTCGTCGAGAATCCGGCACAGAAACTCGCGGTGCTTGTATGTGAAACCGACCGAGTCCAGTTTCACGATCTCTCGATCATACAGGATCACCGCCGATGCCTGCGGATACACGTCTGCTCCGCCAATACCGTCGAGAAGGCTGTCCAACTCCCCGGCCCGAAGGTTGGGGGTGGTGAAGACGACCAACAGCCAAACGGCGAAGAGGACGATGGATTCACGGATTCTCATGCTGGGAACATCCAAAGATAGACGCACGCGCAGGTCCCTCATGTTCGCATTCCATTCACATACGGTAGCGAATTTCTGCGTCTATTTCAAGCGAAAAGCAAACCGCCCCGCGGCATGCCGAGGGGCGGTTCAAGAGAACTTTACACGAAATGGCTACTTCATCAGCACCATCTTCTTGGTGATGGACGACCCGCCCGCCGTGAGCTTGTAGAAGTACAGACCGGTAGGCAGATCATTTGCCCGGAAAACCACGGCATGTTGACCGGCCGAATAATGTCCATTGGCCAACGTGGCTACCTCGCGACCGATCGCATCATACACCTTCAGACTGGTAAAACCACCCTCCGGCAGCGAAAAGCGAATCCGGGTTTCGGGATTGAACGGATTCGGGTAGTTATCCGCAAGGAAGAATTCTGCGGGCAGAGGCGCCTCGTCACCGTGAAAGCTGGCCGTACGGATCCAATCATGGGTTGTGCGAATACCACTCAGATCCACGTCCACCAGACGAAATTCGTAGACGACTCCCGGTTCCGCCGTCTGGTCGGTGAAGCGGTATACATGACCGCTTGCCGCACCGGCACCGGCCAGGGAGGCGATCCGCGAGAATGACGATTCCCCGGCCACGCTGCGTTCGATTTCCCAGCGATCCACATTGGTCTCGGAGGCCGTCCGCCAGACGATCTCGATTCCGCTCGAACCCGAGTAGGCCTCAAATGAGGCAAGCTCGGCCGCCAGGAAATGATCTTCCAGGGTCACGCAGGTGTCGAATGGTGTCATCGTCCGGAACGGCGCTATCACCAGCCGCTGAGTCTGGAAGTTCGGATTGCAGGGATCCACGCGCCGCGGCCAGTATCCCTTCGTGCACGCCAGGACAGTAACCGGCATAAGACCTTCCGCGATAGGATTGGACACCGTCACCTGGGCGTGACCAAACTCATCGGTGTGTACGGTATCTTCGCTGAGCGTCCCTTCGCTCGTCGTCAGAATAACCTTCACCCCGCCGAGGCCCGTGTTACCCAATCTCAGAGCCATAAATCCCCGACGCAACTGAATATGCACAATCAATTCCGACATGCTGCCGTTGATGATCGGACCGGTTGAGGTCAATCGCAGCGAATCCCCGGGCATCATCACGTTCTTGGGAAGTCCGTCCGTCTCGCCCGTGGCAAACGTTACCAGCGCATTGGCCGGATTGTTGATTGCCGGAGCGGTGTGAAACACCGAGTCCTGATTGGGCCTCAGCGGTGGACAATAATACGGAATGCCGTTGGGGGCGTCATCGAGTTTCCAGAGAGCCATTTGCAGAATATCGTCGCCCAATGCCGAGGTATCGCCCCACCACGTCATGATATAGGCCAGCGCCGGAATCTGAACCGCGCAATGCGGATTCATCGGAGAGTCGTAGATCACCACACAATATGGATTCTGGTTCAGACCGTGGGTGATATCCACACAGTAGGCATAGAGGGGATCCGGCTCGCAATTGCTGTTAAACCGGAAGATACCCATCGCGCCACTATAGTGCCCGGTCGGCCAGTGAACGGTTCCCGGATTCCCACCTCCGTTCACCAATCCCGTGTAGTCAATCATACATGTGTCGTTGTCCAGTGAACCGAAACTGCCGCGATTCCAAACGGGCGTCCAATCGTCAGGGCCTCCTTCACTATCCACGACGGCGAAGGCTTGGATTGCGAAAGCCAACATTGCCGCCATCCACAACATCATCAGAGCATTCTTCATCGTATCTCCTCGTGTGGTTCACAATATCTCAATCATGTCATCTCATGCGATTCGGCCAGATACTCTCGGACTGTTCCTCTCCTGTATGATTTCAAGCACATGGCGCTCAAAACTGGTTGCGCAGTGTAAATGCCTGTTTTTAGTCACAGAACATGGGCTATCTGGTAGGCTTAATATAGTTTCTTGAACTTGCAGTGTCAAGTCAACTTTATATATATACGAAGTATCTTCGCAGGATGTTATATAATATAGACGACAACAAAGTGGTCGAGTTACCTATTTAACACATCTTTGATACCTGATTAGAAAGTCCTCACCGAAACCGGCCCATGAGCGACGTATCGGATCGAGCCTTGACTCTCAGGCCGCATTTGTATATCTTTCTGAGCCTTTGGGGCAGTAGCTCAGCTGGGAGAGCACCACGTTCGCAACGTGGGGGTCGGCGGTTCGAGCCCGCTCTGCTCCACCAAGAGAAGCGCCGAACAGCGCTGATGGTTTTCTTGTCTATCGCTGGACGGAAGTCGCCGGGTCCCGCGCAAGGGACGGCCGCCCAACCCCGCCAGGACCGGAAGGTAGCAACGGTAAGCGGTTCATCACTGTGTTGCGGATCAGCCTGGCGACTTCCGGCCGGCGATGAATTTTCCCTATAGATTGAACATATGGACACTCGCTATTGCTCATTCAATCCAAGCTAAGTCGCGGATTTTTAAAAAATCGGAGTTGTGTTCGATATTACAGTGAGTTGACTTTACGAGGGGAATCCGCTATCTTTTGTATCTTGATTTGTACTCGATTGTGGTGTCTTTGCGCTCTTTTCTCGTCCCATGTCCTACCAAGTCCTCGCCCGCAAGTGGCGGCCACGGCGGTTCGCTGACGTCGTCGGGCAGAAACACATCACCCAAACCATTCAGAACGCGCTCCGTCAGGGACGGCTGGCGCATGCGTTTCTTTTCACCGGTCCGCGCGGCGTCGGCAAGACCAGCACGGCCCGTATTCTCGCTCGGGCGGTGAACTGCCCGAACATTGACCTGGCGGGAGACGCGGAACCCTGCAACGAGTGCGAAACCTGCCAAGCGCTCTTAGAGGATCGCGAACTGGACGTCATCGAAATGGACGCCGCTTCCCACAACAGCGTGGAGGACGTGCGGCGGCTGAACGAGAACTGCCGCCTGTCCCCCGTCGCCGGACGGAAGAAGATCTACATCATTGACGAAGTCCATATGCTGTCACGGAGCGCCTTCAACGCGTTTCTTAAGACGCTCGAAGAACCGCCCTCGCACGTGATCTTCATCCTTGCCACCACCGACGTGCAGATGGTTCCGGCCACGATCCGCTCGCGCGTCCAGCGCTTTGATTTTCGGCCGCTACGCCCCAAGGAGATTGCACCCTATCTGGAACACATCTGCACCTCGGAAGGCTGGAAAGCCGACCTCGAAGCCTTGTGGGTGATCGCCCGCCGCGCCGACGGATCCCTCCGCGACGCCGAAGGATTGCTCGATCAGGTGGTATCGTTTTCCGGTGGCGAAGTTTCCCTCGACACGACCCGCGACATTCTGGGTATTCTGCCGAGTGACTTGCTGACTCAAGCGACGCGCCTGGTGGCAACGCACGATTCGCAGAATGTTCCGGCTTACCTCGATGAGCTGGCCGCGCGGGGCGTGGACTACACCGATCTGCTGCGCGCGCTTCAGTCCTATTGGATGGACCTCACGTTCGCCAAACAGGACCTGCCGGTTTCCGGGCGGAGCGAAGAAGAGATTGCCGATATGATGGCGGCGGGTTCCGATCTGTCAATCGAGGATCTGTTCCGGCTCATCCGTCTTGCCGAAACGCTGGAAGACTCGATCAAATGGTCTACGTCGCCGCGCGTTCGGTTCGAGGTAGCCTTCCTCCGCTGGACTTCGTTGGATCGCGTAGCCACGATCCACGACATCCTCGAACGGTTGGGTGGCAAAGGAGCATCCGTGGATGTTCCTCCTCCCCCGCCTGCCCGAAGGAGCGCGGGAAAATCCACACGGCTTGACACGAATCCTCAAGAAGACTCTGCATCGCCGGCGACAGCACGTGAACCGAGCGGTGGACATGCGGACTTGGAGCGGATTCGCAACGCCTGGCCCGAGATCTGTTCCGCCCTTCGCAAGCGGAGTCCCGCCGCCGCCATCGCCAAAACGAACTGGATTCCCGAATCGCTGACGGGAAATAAATTAGCCATTCGCTGCACGCTCGAAGGCAAGTTCGCGGCCGAGCAAATGAAAACCCATTTCCCTCATCTGACCGCCGTATTACAGGACATGTTCGGATCATCGTTCCATCTGGTCGCATTGCCCTCGGCGGGCAATTCCGCACCCCCGGCAACTAAAACAGAACCTGCACCGAGTTCCACATCGTCTCCCGAAGAAGGCTTGTTTTCCAGCCTGATGAATCGTTTCGGCGGCGTCGAGGTGGATCCTCAGCAAACTCGCGAGCCTGATTGAGTATGAGCACCGACGTTTCCCGATTTTCTCCGTCTTTGGAGAAGTTGGTGCAGCAAGTCGCCAAACTGCCCGGGCTGGGACGCAAGTCGGCGGCCCGCATCGCGCTGCATCTGCTCCGCGAACCGGAAGAAGAAGCGCGGGAGCTGGCACAGGCGATTCTCGACGTCAAGAGCAAGATCAAGCTCTGCCGCCGGTGCTCCAATTTCACCGAGAACGATCTTTGTTCGATCTGTTCCGATCCCAAGCGTGACCGCTCGGTGATTTGCGTAGTGGAGACGCCTTCCGACGTACTTCGGCTCGAAAAAACCGGAAGCTTTCGGGGACTTTATCATGTCTTGGGTGGCACTCTCTCACCACTTGAAGGAGTCGGTCCTGACGACATCCGCATCGCCGAACTCCTCGAGAATCTCAAGGACGGCACGGTGCACGAAGTCATCGTAGCTACCAATCCCACTGCCGACGGAGACAGCACGGCTACCTATCTGGCCCGCCAGTTGAAAGGACTGAACGTGATCGCAACGCGCATCGCTCGCGGAGTGCCGGTGGGCGCGGAGCTCGAACAGGTGGACGAGATCACGCTGGCCAGTGCGTTGCAGTCACGAACGCCGCTCGGATAGCGGCTCCATACGTCGCACACGGCTATCATTACATCGAACGGGAGAATCTCTTGATCCCCGGATTCAGCCTTGCCAATCAAATTACGCTCTCACGTCTGGCTCTTGGCCCGCTGTTCCTGATCGTTTTCCTCAATCGCTGGGAGTACGCGGTGGAGGCGGCGCTGATCGTAGCCCTTCTGATTGAAGCGACCGACGTGGCCGACGGCATCACGGCGCGCTCGCGAAAACAAGTTTCCGACGTGGGCAAGCTTCTGGATCCGATGAGCGATTCCATCGCCCGCTTGTCGTACTATATCGGCTTCCTCGTCATGGGGCTGGCCTCGGCGTGGATGATTGCGGTGCTTGTCTATCGCGACGTCGTCGTATCCTATCTGCGGGTGTTTTCCGCGTTGACCGGCACGGCGATGGGCCGGCGAACCTCGGGCAAGTGGAAGGGAATTCTGCAGGGCGCGACGGCACTCGTGATCCTCGGACTACTCGTCGTGGACGGGCGAATTGTGCCGGTGCCGTTTCTCGATTCCATCACGTATGGGCTTCTGGTATTCGTGACGGTTTACACGGTCTTCTCCCTGGTTGAGTATTTACGGGGCAATCGTGACTTGCTCCTGGAGATTCGCCGGCGAGGGCGCGCGTGAGCAAACTCACCTGGCCGGAGATCGTCGTTGTTACCGTTTTGGGCACGGGTTTCTCGCCGGTCGCTCCCGCCACGGTCGCGTCGGCGGTGACTTGTGTGATTCTCTGGTTTATTCCTGCTCTCCTCCGTTGGCCGTGGGCGCTGCTCGTGATTCCCGTCACGCTTCTCGGAGTGTGGTGGTCGCAGCGGGCCATCATCACCTTCGATCCGCAGGAACCGGGACGTTTCCGGAAACTGCGGCGGCCCAGTCCAAAGAAAGAGGATCCCGATCAGGTTGTCTTCGACGAGTTCGCCGGCCAATGGATCACGCTGCTCGCCGTACCCCATACGCTGCTCGGGTTCGTCCTGGCGTTTCTCGTGTTTCGTTTTCTTGACATTGTCAAGCCGCTCGGGATTCGAGCTACGCAGCGCTACAAAGACGGCTGGGGTGTGATGCTCGACGATGTTGTAGCCGGAGTCTATGGAGCGGTGCCGCTCTTCCTCACCTTCCGAATCGGTCCTCTACTGTTCACTTAGCTCCGCAGCACGCAGTCACATCAAGCACATCAGTGAAATCATTACGGTTGGCGACGAAATCCTGCGTGGAGACGTCATCAACGGCAATGCCGCCTACATCGGCCGAGCGCTCTGCGAGATCGGCATTCCGCCGCGTGCCGTGCGGGTCGTGGCTGACGACAAGAACGACATCAAGACGGCGCTGGATCGGAGTTTTCGGGACGCGGACGTTACGATCTTGACCGGCGGATTGGGACCGACGCCGGACGATCTCACCCGTGACGCTCTGGCGGAGTGCTTCGGACTCTCGCTTGTGGAGGACGCGGAGCTTCTTGTTCACGTGCGGTCTTTGTTCGCCGCGCGCGGAATGGAAATGCCGGAAACCTCGCGCAATCAGGCGCTGTTTCCGCAGGGTGCAACGAAGATTCCCAATCCCCACGGCACCGCCACCGGCATTCACTATGCGCGAGACGACCACCACGTCTTCTCGCTTCCGGGAGTGACCGTCGAGATGCGGCAAATGCTGGAGCAGTCGGTCATCCCGGTCTTGCAGGAAGCATTTCCCGATGCGCGCTGTATGACCCGCACGCTGCGCATGGCGGGCATCGGCGAATCCCATCTGCTTCGTGAACTCGGGGATGGATGCGAATTGGAAAGATCCGTATCGCTCGCGTTCCTTCCCCATCATGGACTGCTTGACGTTCGCCTGACGGCTCTTTCGGATGATCCCTCCGAAGCGGAGGCGCAGATCGCGAACGCCGAAGCCGGCTTGCGCGAGCGCGTCGGTGATCACGTATACGCAACCGGCACGGCCACCCTGGCCGAGGTAATCGGCAACATTCTGGTAAATCGCGGCCAGCGTCTGGCCATTGCCGAGAGCTGCACCGGCGGATTGGTCGGCAGCATGATTACCGACACTCCCGGTTCGTCCCGTTGGTTTGAGCGCGGATGGATCACCTATTCGAATGAGGCGAAACGCGAACATCTCGCGGTGCCGACGGGACTCATCGAGCTTCACGGTGCAGTCTCCGAACCGGTGGCTCGTGCGATGGCCGAAGGCGCTCGCGCGGCCGCCCGCACCGAGTGGAGTCTCGCCACCACCGGCATTGCCGGTCCTTCCGGCGGTTCAACGGAAAAACCCGTAGGAACGGTCTGGGTGGCGGTAGCATCATCAAGCGGAGTGGAATCGCGGCATCTGCAATTCGGCGGACTGCGCGAAACGATCAAACTCCGCACCGCTCATTCCGGTCTGGCGTTTCTGCATCGTCAACTGCTCGACGCGCGCACGAAATGAGGCTCTTTGTCGCCATTGATCTTCCCGATGTGTGGAAGAATACTCTTGCCGAGCCGGAGGCTTCCATCGGCTGGCTTGGCCGGGGGATTCGCTGGGTCGAGCCGCGCGGCATGCATCTTACGCTGAAGTTCCTGGGCGAGATCGAGGAGAGTCGTTTGACCGAGATCGAGACGGCTTTGCGCGGCGCCTGCGCGGGGATCGTCTCCTTCACGATTCGTCTCAAAGGAACCGGAGTTTTTCCCAATCCCAAGCGTCCCCACATCTTTTGGGCGGGGATCGAGGCGCCGGCGGAACTCCTTGATCTCCAGAGCCGAATAGACACGGCGATGCAGCGGTCGGGATTCGATAAGGACGATCACCCCTTCCGGCCACACCTGACGCTCGCGCGCATCAAAGACCCTGCGGGAAAGAACCGCATGACCGAGGCGTTCCTGAACTTCAAGCTCGAAAGCGAGTCCTCGGTTGTGCGCGAAGTGCTGCTGATGCGCAGTCATCTTTCGCGGGAAGGCGCTCGCTACGAGGCCTTGCGACGTTTTCAGCTCAACATTCGTGAGCAGAACAGAGCGGCGGTGCTCGGATGACCGATACTACCGCAAGTTAATACAGGAGACAGCGTGTCGCGGCAAATGATTATTACCGAGATCGGCGTCCCTCGTGAACGAGCGTGGGAACTTCTGACCGATCCCAAAGAGTTCTCCTTTTGGGCTCCCAACGTCCGCGACCTCGAGTTGGATCCTCCCAAGACGTTCGCCGTGGACACCGTCCGCCGATTCCGGTTGGACGTGACCGGTAAAATCGAAACTCTCGAGACTCAGATCACGCATTGCACTCCCCCCGAGATGTTTGCCGAGATACCGATCGGCGGCTCGATGAAGATCCACGAGAAGGTGGAGCAGCTCAAGATGATCTACCGCCTCGAAACGGTGGATGCGAAGACGTGCTCCCTAACGTTCACGATGGACTACAAGATGAAAGGACTTATGAACCAACTTCTTGAGCAGATCATCATGGGCGGCTTCACTTCGCAGCTCAAACTCTGGTTCGAACGGCTCAAGACCTATGCCGAAACCGGCCGCCCGGTATAACGGTCTTCTTCCGACAAACAGCATCTATCCATACAACTCCAATCCACGAGTCCGATCATGACGAAAGAAACCGACGAGAGAAAGAAAAACCTTGACGTCGCCCTCCAGCAGATTGACCGTCAATACGGCAAAGGCTCCATCATGCGGCTGGGAGACAGCGGTCCCATCCAGCGCGTGGAAACCATTCCCACCGGCTCGCTTTCGCTCGACAACGCGCTCGGAGTCGGCGGAGTGCCGCGCGGCCGCGTCATCGAGATCTACGGACCCGAATCTTCGGGAAAGACCACGCTGGCGCTGAGCATCATTGCCCAGGCGCAGCGGCAGGGCGGATACGCCGCGATCATTGACGCGGAACATGCGCTCGATCCGCACTATGCGCAGGCGCTGGGAGTCAACACCGACGAGCTCCTCGTCAGCCAGCCCGACACCGGCGAGCAGGCATTGGAAATCGCCGAGATGTTGATTCGCTCGGGATCGCTTGACGTGATTGCGGTGGATTCGGTGGCGGCGCTGGTTCCCAAGGCCGAAATCGAAGGCGAGATGGCCGATTCCCTCCCCGGTTTGCAGGCGCGTTTGATGAGTCAGGCGCTGCGGAAGCTGGCGGCCGTGGTGTCCCGCTCACGTACGTCGCTTATCTTCATCAACCAGCTTCGCATGAAAATCGGAGTGATGTTCGGCAATCCCGAGACCACCACCGGCGGCAACGCGCTCAAGTTCTACGCCACGATTCGCATGGACATTCGTCGCATATCTTCCATCAAGGACGGCGATCAGATTATCGGCAACCGGACGCGGGTGAAAGTGGTGAAGAACAAGCTGGCCGCGCCGTTCCGCGACGCCGAGTTCGACATCTTCTACGGCAAGGGAATTGATCACGTAGGCGACGTTCTGGAGCTGGCCGCGCAGAACGGAGTCGTCTCGAAGAGCGGCACCTGGTACAGCTATGGAGAAGATCGTTTGGGCCAGGGGAAAGATCGCGTCGTCGAGTACCTAAAGGAAAATTCCGCAACCCTCGACCGCATCGAGCATGAACTGCGGCGGTCGCTCGGTTTCGAAACGCTCGTGGAATCCACATCGGGGCCCAACGGTCAGGAAACCGCCGAACCGCGCGCGAAAACAAAGAAGTCCGCTTCGTGAGTCATTTCGGGAAATCCTGTTTGCGAGGCGCGATCTTCCTATGTCTGAGCCTCGTGCTGTGTTGCGCAGTCCCTTCGGCTCAAGCGCATCAGTTGGTGCTGACGACCGGTTACGCCAATTCGCGCACGCCCGAAACCGGAACGGAAATTGATGTTCACAATCCCCCGTTTCGCGCCGGTGGAGGATACGCCGTCGGGATCCGCATAGATGTAGAACCACCGACGCGACCCATCATGTTCGGGCCGAGTTTCCTCTTCTGGAACAACCTGACGGGCGATCCCGACCCTTATGCCGACGCCAGCTATTTTCAGATTGAGCTTGGCGGGCGCTTGTCGGCACGAACGAGGACGCTTCCTACACTCTACACGGGAATCGGCGCCGGCTACACCGTGTCGCACGGAGAGAAGGTGGCTAAGCTGGACGGTATGAAAGAGACGTTCGACGGCAGCTTTCCCACGGGCTCGTTTCATTTTGGTGTGAAGTCACACAACCAGTCCGGATTGTCCATCGTGGCCGAGGGTTCCTATCATCTCGGACTCGACAAGCCTCGCGGACGTCAGGCAATCGGTCCGGCGTCGGCGTGGCTCGTGCAAATCGGAATCGGTCTTGATCTGTTGGTTGGATCCGCCCGGCCATGACCGAGAGAACCGGGCCGCAACGCTCGCGCAAGACGGCAACCGCCCTGCAATATGCCGTCAAGCTGCTGTCGGCGCGGCCCTATTCGGAGAAGAAGCTCCGCGACAAACTGACCGGCCGGGAGTATGAACCTGCGGAGATTGAGCACGCTTTGCGACGACTCCGCGAAGAGAAACTCCTTGACGACCGTCGCTACGCGGAAGATTTCGTCAAAACTCGACTGGCGCTTCGACCACGCGCGGCGGCGATTCTGGCCCGCGAGCTTCGTCAGCGGGGAATCGCTTCGAATTTGGCGAAAAAGGTCGCTGAAGAACTTGCTCCCCGCGAATCGGATGAGGAATTGGCCCGCGAGCTGATCCGACGCAAGCTCTCCGCCTACGCGAGTCTCGATCCCGTCACCCGCCACCGCCGCTTGGCAAGTCTGCTCGCGCGGCGGGGCTTTTCGTATGACACGATCCGCACCGTTATGCGCGAGCGGAGCGGCGAAAACGAATCGGAAGATTGATGAGTCTGCACTTGGTTCATCCATGAAATCCCACGAAGTCCGAAACCATTTCCTTGAGTTTTTCCGCGAGCGCGGACATGCCATCGTGCCGTCGGCGCCGGTGGTTCCCCAGAACGATCCCACGCTGCTTTTCACGAACGCGGGGATGAATCAGTTCAAGCCGTTCTTTCTCGGACGGCAGAAACCGGACTCCACCCGCGTGGCCGATACGCAGAAGTGTATTCGCGTTTCGGGAAAACACAACGATCTCGAAGAGGTCGGGCCGTCGCCCTATCATCACACTTTTTTCGAGATGCTGGGCAATTGGAGTTTCGGCGATTATTTCAAGAAGGAAGCCATCGTCTGGGGCTGGGAACTCATGACGCAGGTGTATCGCCTGCCGAAGGAGAAGCTCTACGCGACGATCTACGAAACCGATGACGAGGCGGAAGCTCTGTGGCGCAGCGAGACGGACATCGAGCCTTCGCATGTTCTCCGCTTCGGAAAGAAGG
>JAHJDG010000072.1 GCA_018812265.1 bacterium
CTGCCGCATCGTCGCCGATCTTCGATGGGCGTCGTTCCGCAGGAAATCGCGCTCTATGACATGCTGACCGCCACGGCGAATCTGCACGTTTTCGGGGCGGTGCAGGGACTCACGGGAGTGCAACTGCGCGAACGAATCGGCTTCGTGCTCGATGCGGTTGGTTTAACCGAGCGCGCTCATTCGCGGGTCAAGACCTTTTCCGGGGGAATGAAACGGCGGCTCAATCTGGCGGTGGGACTCTTGAGCGATCCGGAAGTATTGCTACTCGATGAACCGACGGTGGGCGTGGATCCGCAGTCGCGGGCCAGCATCTTTGCGCTCTTGCGTTCGTTGAATGAATCCGGCAAGACGATTCTTTACACCACGCACTACATGGAAGAGGCCGAGCGGCTGTGCGGGAGAATCGGGATTCTCGATCACGGCCAGCTGCTCGCGGAAGGGACTCTTACCGAGCTTGTAGAGAAAGTGGAACTTCCACGTACGATCCGCGTGAGTGGCACGGCTTTCATGGAAAGCCCGCCAAAGCTGAAATCGGCGGCACATCGGGCGACGCACGACGCCGTCGAATATATTCCCCGTGATCCTTCGCAACTGGGAGCGGTGGTTCGCGAGCTCGAAGAATCGCGAACCGTCTATGACCGTCTGGAAGTGATCGGGCCGAATCTGGAAACGCTCTTTCTTCAACTCACCGGCCGGGAGCTCCGCAACTGATGCGACGCGTTCTCCATCTCGTCGCCAAGGATTTCCGGATATTTCTGACCGATCCGGTCGCCGTCGCGCTTGGCTTCGTCGTACCGATTGTGATGATTACGATCTTCGGACTCGTCTTCGGGCGGGAACGAGGCGGAATGTCGGAGCTTGTCGTCTTAGCCGTCAATCAGGATCGGGGTCCGGCGGGCGCGAGGCTGCTGCGCGCGCTCGATGAAACGGATGAAATCCGCATTATCGAGACAGTGCGCGGCGACACGACGGCTCTCGACAGTGCGAAAGCGCGCGAGCGAGTCGAGCGGGGACGAAGCTCGGTCGCCGTTATCGTGCCGCGTGATTTCTCGGACGGTTTGCGCGAGGGCGAAGTCCGACTCACACTGTTCTATGATCCGCAGAATCCAATCGCGGCGGGCGTGACACAGGGACTCCTGCAGAAGCAGGTGTTCACGAGCTTTCCCGGAATGATGCCAACCGGGCTGTCGCGGCAGTCGTTCGGCGCGGATTCGCTGACGAAGCTCGGCTTTGACCGCGATCTGGTCGCAGCGATTGAGCGAAATTTCGGCGTGAAACTGCCCGACTCGGTGCCGTTCTACAAGACGATGCCCAAGGAGTGGCTGCTGGGAACGGACCCGGATACGGCCGCCGTGTCGAGTGCGGATTCGGCGCAATCCGGTTTCTCTCGCATCTTCGATGACATGATGAAGATCGAGAGCGAAGCCGTGGTCGGGAAGAATATCGTCAATCCGGGAATCGCGCAGAGCGTAGCCGGACCGGCGGTGATGTTTCTGCTCTTTGCCGTCGGGGCGATTGCGGCATCGCTGCTTCGCGAGATGCACTACGGCACGGCGGCGAGGCTGCTGGTCAGCGGCGTGCGCGCCGGAGAATTGCTTGTATCGAAGGGTTTCTACGCGCTGCTTCTCGGATGCGGGCAGCTCGTGGTGATGATGATCTACGGCTGGCTCGTTTTCCGCCTGGATATCTTCGGGAATTTCGGACCGCTGATTCTCATGATCATCTGCACGTCGGCGGCAATGAGTGCGGTGGGACTCTTCATCGCCGCCATCAGCCGCACTGAAGAGCAAGCCTACGGTTTTCAGGTGATCGTGATTCTCGGCATGTCGGCCATCGGCGGGGCGATGTTTCCGAGCTTCATGATTCCGGCCGCCGTCCGCACCATTGCCCAAGCCACTCCCGTTCACTGGGCGATGCAGGGCTTCCTCGACGTGTTCTGGCGCTTGCAGCCGGTGAGCGGAATCGCTCTTGAATGTGGAATCCTGCTCGGCATGACGGCGACGCTCACGATTATCGCAGTTTCTCTTTTCTACAAGCGACTGGCTATAGAGCTGGGTTAGTCGTCTTTCACCTCACGGCTCACGTCAACTCAAAAACGCTATCAAGCAATTTTCACACCATGGCAAAACACACTATCGCCTGGCTTCCCGGTGACGGCGTCGGCACCGAAGTCATGGAAGCCGCCCGACACTGCCTCGAAGCTCTCGAATTCAAGGCCGAGTACATTCACGGCGACATCGGTTGGGAATTCTGGATCAAGGAAGGCAATCCGCTTCCCGACCGTACGCTCGAAATCCTGAAGAAGACCGAATGCGCGCTGTTCGGCGCGATCACCTCCAAGCCGCGCGACGAAGCGGCCGAGGAACTCGATCCTTCGCTGCAGGGCAAGGGACTGGACTATTTCTCCCCCATCGTTCGCCTGCGGCAGGAGCTCAATCTGCACACCAACATCCGCCCCTGCAAAGCCTATCCCGGCAATCCGCTGAATTTCAAAGACGGGATTGACATCGTGGTGTTTCGCGAGAACACCGAGGGAATGTACGGCGGAGTGGAGTTCCATCCGCTGCCGCAAAACGTGTATGACACACTCTGTGCCGCGCACAAGAAGATGAAGAAGTTCGGTCAGTTCGGAATGGACAATCTGGCCGTCACGTTGCGCATCATGTCGCGGCAAGCCTGTCGCAGCATTATCAAACAGGGTTTCTCGTATGCCAAGCGGCACGGAAGACGTTCGGTCACGGTCTGCGACAAGCCCAACGTCCTCCGCGAAACCGGCGGCCTGATGATTCGCACCGCGCGCGAAGTGGTGAAAGAGTATCCCTCAATCCCGCTCTATGAGACCAACATTGACGCGCAGTGTATGTGGCTGGTGAAGAATCCGCACGACTACGATATCATCGTCGCCGAGAACATGTTCGGCGATATTCTCTCCGACCTATGCGCGCAACTGGTGGGCGGACTGGGATTTGCCTCGGCGGGCAACATCGGCGACAGCTACGCGGTGTTCGAGCCGACGCACGGCAGCGCTCCCAAGTACACCGGCCAATATAAAGTCAATCCGATCGCCTGCATTCTGGCCGCCAAACTGATGCTGGATTGGCTGGGCGAGAGCGATATGGCGGTGCGACTCGAAAACGCTGTTGCCGCCGTGATCGCCGAAGGCAAAGTGCGCACCTACGACATGGGCGGTAAGTCCACCAGCAAGGAAATGGCGCAGGCCATTGTCGGGAAAATCCGCGGCAAATAGCGCCGCCGACACATCGTGGGAGTCCGACGGGCCGCGCACGCATCGCGTGGCCGTGGGAGCCTACATTTTTCGCGAGGGGCGGGTACTGCTGGTGAAGCGGATGAACCCGCCCTACACCTTCGCGCCGCCGGGAGGACGGCTCAATGTGGGCGAAGATCCCGAAACGGGTCTACGTCGTGAAGTTCGCGAAGAGACCGGTTTGGAAATTGAACTGCTCGGTCTTGCGCACTATTGGTACGGCAGTATGGACGGCGCGAAGCCCGAGCTTCTCTGCATGAATTTCCTGGCCGAAAGTGCGGAGGAAGACGTGCGACTCAGCGACGAACACAGCGCCAGCGTGTGGGCGAGCCGCGCCGACATTGAAAGCGGCACCATCCAGACGTTGGACGAGAAAGGCTACGGCTATCGGCCGGAAGACATTCTTCTGGCGTTCGATCTCTACCTACAAAGGCAGGGAGTGGCCCGCTGAATTCCGACGCCGACTTGCGCCAGCGACTAACGGCCGTCTGCGGCGGAACGGACGAGATGAAGGCGCGGCTCTTCGCCTTCCTCGCCAAGTCATCCATTTCCCCTTTACGCTTGGGAGATGAGACGATCTCCGTCGAAACGGCGCGCGCGCTGCTTCGCGAACTCATCCCCGCGACCATCGAAGTACGAGACGTATGTACGGCCTCCCTCGCGGTGGTCGCGGCGGCTCCCCACGTCAGCTTCGACAACTGGTCGGAGTATTTCTGCAATCGCGTGGCTCGTCGGCTCGGATTGGGTCGCGTGATCGCACAGAATTTCCGGGATCACGATCCCCATTCGATTCCGGTTTCCATCGGCCGTTTTCTTCACGTGAACCGGCCCACTGAGTCAAAGGGTCCGGGTCGTCGTGAGCGAGAAACGGAGCGCGCACTCGCGGCGTTCGAAGAATATACGGCGGCATTGGCGCGCGCATCGGGTCGCGAGCGGCTCCCCCTCGATCTCCTGATCGAGTTCCATTCGCATCGCCGCTCGGCGCGTATCGAGATCGCGACAACGGGAGTGAGCAACGCGCTTGCTTCGCATCTCTGTGAACGCTACGCCAAGCGGCGAACTCGTACCGATTGCCTGCCGCCGTTGCGAGTGGAACCGCTTCATCGGTTAACACTCGCCGCGCGGGCGGCCAAGCAGGTCGGATCATTGCAGGTTTCCGTGACGCGCTGCGCCCTGCACATTGAGATTCCAAGTGAAGGACGGCATTCCGAAGAGGCTCGAACGGCCTGCTCGGACGCACTGGTGGAACTCGTGAACGAAACCATTCAGAGAGTGAATTCAACATCCGAATCCGAGTGAGTACGCAACTCGGCCGGGAGAACCGCCGATTCTGATCTCCGCTCTTCCCCTCTTATCCGTCGGGACACTTCCCGTGGAAGCTCCCCCGCTGGCGTGGTCGCTGCCGTTTGCGCTGCTGCTGGCCAGCATCGCGGCCTTTCCGCTCATTTCCCACCGCTGGTGGGAGCGCAACTATCCGTGGGTGGCGCTCCCGCTGGGGACTATCGTTGCCATCTACTATGTATTCTTCTTCGGTGGCCACGAACGGATGCTCCTCACGGGGCACGAATATATCTCGTTTATCGCACTGATCGGAGCGCTTTTCGTCGTCAGCGGCGGCATTCACATTCGTCTGGCTGGAAAGCTGACGCCGCAACAGAACGTCGGTTTGCTGGCTGTGGGAGCGGTAATCGCCAATGCCGTCGGGACAACCGGCGCGGCCATGATTCTCATCCGGCCCTACATTCGCGGCAACTCGTGGCGATGGGCTCCTTACCACATCGCATTCTTCATCTTCATCGTCGCCAATTGCGGCGGCGCGCTGACTCCGGTGGGAGATCCGCCGCTGTTTCTCGGTTATCTGAAGGGCGTGCCGTTCTTCTGGGTGTTTACGCACCTCGTCCACAAATGGGCGGTCGCCATTGTCGTATTGTTGATTCTGTTTTACATTGTTGATCGCCGTGAGTATCGTCAGCATGCTTATCGCGAGCGCGCAGAGGCGGAGGCGCGGGATCGCGTGCGCTTCGAGGGCTGGCAGAACATCGGATTCGCGGCGGTCATTGTCGGAGCGGCCTTCATTCAGGAACCGATGTTCGTTCGCGAGTTCATCATGATCGCGGCGGCCGTGGTTTCCTACGTGACCACCCCTCATCGGATCCATCGCCTGAATGAATTCACCTTCGCGCCGATCCGCGAAGTGGCGATTCTGTTTGCGGGTATCTTTGCCTGCATGGTTCCCGCGCTGGATTGGCTGTCGGTCAACGCGAAATCGCTGGGCATCACCGACAGCTCGCAATTTTACTGGGCAACGGGAGTTCTGTCCGCATTTCTCGACAACGCTCCCACCTATCTGAACTTTCTGACCGCCGGCATGGGACTGCACGGTTTGTCGGCCGACAACAAGGCCGACGTGCTCCGTTTCGCGGCCGAGCATTCCCATCTTCTGCGCTCGATCTCGATTGCGGCGGTGTTTTTCGGAGCCGCGACGTACATCGGCAACGGACCCAATTTCATGTGCAAATCCATTTGCGATCATGCCAAGCTGAAGACGCCGACGTTCGTCGGCTATGTCTGGCGATACGCGCTGCCGATTCTGCTGCCGGTGCTGATTATCACTTTCTTTCTGGTGCGATGAGTCATGAGATCGGGAGCGAGACTTCGACGGGCCGCGCTGACCGGGATCGGACTCGCACTCCTGTGCGGGTGTGAACTGTTTTCCACGCGCGACGCCGAGCCGCCCGACAGCGGACGCAGCACATGGAATACGCCGCGTGAACCTGCCGACGTGCTCGACAACCTTCGTTCGGCGATTTTCGAGCGCGACGCCGTGAACTATATGAGATCATTCGACTCGCGGGTCTTCGTTTTCGAGGCCGATCAAGTGGCACTGAATCGCGATCCGTCGCTGGCCGAATGGGGATACGAGGAAGAAAACGCCCATGCCGTGCGCCTGTTCAGCGAAGGCACGGTTCCCCGTGACAGCGCACTCTTTGCGGCATTCACCGTGTCCGATGAAACGCTGATCGGCGACAGCGCCGAGGTCCACGCCCACTATGAGCTGAACGCCGGCGTGGCTCTGACCGGTGTTCCTCATCACGTGGCGGGGACGGCTTATTTCTTCCTTCGGATGGGAACGGAAGGCTATTGGCAGGTCTACCTGTGGAAGGACCTGCGAACCGACGAGGCGAGTACATGGAGCGATTTCAAGTCGCTCGTCCGCTGATCGGCGCGCTGCTTTGCGCGGCGGTGGTGACGGGATGCACGAATCCCTTCGCCCCGACGCTCCGCGGCGGCGGGGCTCCGCTGTGGACGGATGCCTCCACCGTCGGGGAGCTGCTGCAGAACTTTCAAACGGCCTATCAACTCGCCGATTCGCTTCAGTACGCCGAGCTCCTCGACGAAGATTTCCAGTTCCAATACTACGATCCGGTACTGCAACGCACCGAGGGCTGGTATCGCGAGACCGA
>JAHJDG010000073.1 GCA_018812265.1 bacterium
CCCGCCTCGGAACCAGTTCCGGTGTGAAGATCATCGAGGAAGCCCGCGCTTCCGGATTGTCTTGATCGCGGGAACGAAGAGGTGAGTGCGGGAATCAGGGGATTCCCGCTTTCTTCATGGAGAGATGGTTTCGCGAATCGGCGCGATCCGTCCCGAAAGCTGCGTCACGCTGTCGGCCTGAGCGTTCTCCGCGGGCTTCAGTCGCCACGCCAGTGTGGTCGGCACACACAGATTGCGATTGTCCGAGGTGCAATAGGCCAGCGACAGCTCTACGAGGTATTCCCTTGAGGAATCGAGTGCGGAAGCGGGAACCCGGATCGTCACCGGCAACTTGCCCGGCGGAACGTCGCCTTCGATTTCGTTCCAGATTCCGCCGATGGATCCGAATGCGTAGTGGATCGGCGCTTCGGTGTTGAGGTGAATAGAGTCCGCGAAATCCGCTGAGAGTCGGAGAACGAGACCTGCTCCCGGTCGAACGTTCACCCGCTGCATGGGTAGGTGATCGAGCGAAACGTCGGTTTCGGTGGCCGCGTAGAGTCCGCGCAGCGCGAATTCGCTCCACGCGTTGTTCAGCAGGTTGTAGCGAATCACGCGGTCGTGATTGGTGTCCGCGATATATAGGGTATCTCCCGCGACCGAGATTCCGCCCGGCTCATAGAGGACGAGTTCGCCCTCCCGGGCGGAAGCAAGGAGGGATTCTCCGGTTCCGGCGATCGTCTCCACCGTACCTTTGGCCTCGTGAATTCGCTTGATCTTGTGATTGTACGTGTCGGCCACCAGAATTTCGTCGCCATGAACAGCCACACCGAGCGGATGCTGAAGAAGCGCTCGACTCAGTTTGCCGTCGCGATCTCCGAAATCAAAGAGTCCCCGGCCGATGAGGGTCATCACCTCGCGAGTCTTCAAATTCACCTTGCGTACCGCGCTGACTTCGCTGTCCGCAAAATACAGCCAGTCGCCCGCGTATGCGAAGCCTGACGGTTGCGCGAGTGCCGCGTGCTGCCCGTCGCCGTCCTGAATGTCTTCGTAGCCGGAACCGGCCCACGCCCGCACCGCGAAGGTCTTCGTATCCAGCACCCACAACTGATGCGATCCGGCCATGGCGATGTACAGTGTGTCGCCGATCAGAGCCAGATCCCACGGACTATTCAATCCCTGAAAGCGACCAACTCGTCCGCCCGCGCGATCATAGACCTGTTCGCCGGTTCCGGCGACGGTCTCGACCAGACGAGTCGAGAGGTCAAGCCGTCGGATTAAGTGATTATCGGTATCGGCGACGTACAGCACGTTTTCGGCAGAATCATAGGCCAGACCCTGTGGATTGTCGAACTCCGCATCGGCGAATGTCCCGTCACTACGGCCTTTGCGACCCGAGCCGGCGACCGCGATCACGAGGCCCGTCGGATCGGCAACGATCACGCGATCGTGATTGGAGTCGGAGATGAACACGAACTTGCCGGACGACTCGGCCAGCACTTTTCCGGGAAACGCGAGGCCGGACGATGCGGTTACCCGCCCGCTGCGACGGATGCTTGGCGGAGATGCGGCCAACGTTCCGTTTTCCCGCCCTTCTTCGAGTAGCGTGTAGACAATCGCGTCCAATGCGTGGCGGTTGCCCTCGCCGGATAGAGTCCCGACAACCCGGCCTTCCGGATCAAGCACCACCAGCGTCGGCCACGCCCGCACGCCATACGTGGACCAGATGCGGTGCCCCTCGTCCACGATCACCGGATGGGCGATGTCATATCGCGCGCAGGCCGTCTCGATGTTTCGCGGGTCGCTCTCGTTGTCGAACTTCGCCGAGTGCACGCCGATCACAACCACCGGTTGCCCCGCGTACTTGTGTTCGATGTACTCCAGATCGGGCAGCACGTGCATGCAGTTAATGCAGCAGTATGTCCAGAAGTCAAGAACCACCACGTTCCCCGCGAGGTCATCCCGCAGGGAAAGTCGGCGATCGGAATTGACCCACGCAAACTCTTTCGGAAATTCGGGTGCCCGCATGCGGTCGGAGGGCAAGTCCAGTCTTCGCATCGGTGTGTCCTTTTCTTCAGACTTTTCAGCGGTTGCCCCGTGGGCCAGCTTCCCCGTCCGGCAGGAACCCAGCCCCATGGCGACCACGAGGAACAGAAGTACGAGTATTGATCGGTTAGTTGGCAATAGCATTGTGTATCCCCAAGAACTCACTTAATAGACTCTGGTGTCTGTTATTTGGTTCCAAACGATGCGCTTATGTATATTAATTTCAATTTAATAGCGGAGAATATCGTAGCCCAATATTTTCAGATACGTGGAACCGCACCTCCCGGGCAAACGTTCAGTTATTGTCTCCGCCCCTTCAAGCAATTGCAGCCATCGTCCCGGAAGTCCTCGCCGGCAGGAATTCGTGTGATCTTCATTCTGGACAATTACGATTCGTTTACGTATAATCTCGTACAGGCCGTGCGGGGGCTGGGCGAGGCGGTTCATGTGGCTCGCAATGACGAGGTCACGGCCGCCGGAATTCTGGAGCGGCGGCCATCGGGACTTATCCTTTCTCCCGGGCCGGGCCGCCCGGAGGCTGCCGGGAATATGCCTCAGATTTTTGCCGAGCTTGCAGATCAACTTCCTATTCTGGGAGTATGCCTCGGCCATCAGATGATTGCCCGGCACTACGGCGGGCAGATCATCACGGCCAGTCGTCTTGTCCATGGCAAAGCCGATTTGGTTCGCCACGACAATCGCGGAGTACTGCGCGGACTGCCCGATCCGTTCGCCGCCGGCCGATACCACTCGCTGGCGGTGGACAAGAGCCGTGTTCCCGAGTGCCTCGAAATCTCGGCCCGGAGCGAGGACGGCGAAATCATGGGGCTTCGTCATCGAAAGCTGCCCGTGAACGGCGTGCAGTTCCATCCCGAATCCATTCTGACTCCCGAGGGCCTGCAGATCATTCGCAATTTCATTTCGAGCACACGGCGCTTTCCGCAGCCCGTCCGTTCCACACCTTCGTATGCATAATCGGCGGAGAATCCGTCCGATGTTGATTATCATGAAAAGCGACGCCACCGACGAACAAATTCAATCGGTAGTCCGCAGCCTCGAAGAATCGGGCTGCTCCGCGCGGGTGGTTTCCGGCTCCGCACGCACGGCTATCGCCGTCAGCGGTGACGAGCGACCGCTCGATCCGGCCCGCGTGGAGTTGCTGCCGGGCGTCCTGCAGGCGCTGCGCGTAGCCGAACCGTTCAGGCTCGTCACGCGCGAGAATCACGCCGAGGATTCCGTCGTTCACGTCGGCGACGTCGCCGTCGGCGGGCGGGAACTGACGGTCATCGCCGGACCCTGCGCCGTCGAGTCCAAGCAGCAGCTCTTCGAAACCGCTTTGCGCGTCAAGAGTTGCGGTGTGCGACTCCTTCGCGGTGGGGCGTATAAACCGCGCACCTCGCCCTACTCGTTTCAGGGTCTGGGCGAAGAAGGGATGAGACTGCTCGCCGAGGTCGGCGAAGCCGTCGGACTCCCCGTGGTGAGTGAAGTCGTAGACGAGCACAGCACCGAACTCGCGAAGGAATTCGTAGACGTCATCCAGATCGGCGCGCGCAACATGCAGAACTACGTGCTGCTCAAGCGCGCCGCGCGCTGCGGCAAACCCGTCCTGCTCAAGCGGGGAGTGGCCGCCACGCTCGAAGAATTTTTGGGCGCGGCCGAATACATCATGGCCGAGGGCAATCCCGACGTGATTCTCTGCGAGCGCGGCATTCGCACGTTCTCCGACTACACCCGCAACACGCTCGACCTGAGTATCGTTCCCGTCATCAAGGCCGTCTCGCATCTGCCGATCATCACCGATCCGTCTCACGCCACCGGCCGTCGCGACATCGTGTTGCCGTTGGCCCGCGCTTCCATCGCCGCGGGAGCGGACGGCGTCATGGTCGAGATTCATCCCGACCCGGCACGCGCCCTGTCGGACGGGAATCAGTCGCTCTACCCGCTGCAGCTTGACGATCTCACGAAGCAGCTTGCCGAGCTTGCGCCGAGCGTGGGCCGCACTTTCTCGCGGTCGAGCTGATTTCACCGTTCACGCATGAGTCGAGCCATCATCACGCCCACCGGCCGGCCGCTTCACGGATCACCCAAACTTCCCGGAGACAAGTCCATCTCCCATCGCCGCGCGCTCCTGTCTCTCTACGTGGACGGCGACGTGGTGCTGGAGAACTACTCGGACGGACAAGATTGCCAAACGACTCTGTCATGTCTGGAACGTCTCGGCAAACGCGTCGAACGAACTGACAATCGAGTGGTTCTAACCGGGCCGGCCGTGAGTTCAAACGGGGAACTCGACTGCGGCAATTCGGGGACGACGGCCCGTCTTCTGATGGGAATCCTGGCGGGGCGGGAGGGGGAGTGGATTCTTCGCGGTGATGAATCGCTCTCGCGAAGGCCGATGGAGCGCGTGGCCGATCCGCTGCGCCGCATGGGAGCGCAGATCACAACCGCCGGTGGCCGCTTGCCCGCGTGGATTTCGGGACGGAAGCTGCATGGAATCGCATATGACTCTTCCCTCGCCAGCGCTCAAGTAAAGTCAGCCGTGCTGCTCGCCGCTCTGTCTGCTGAAGGAGTTACTCGCTATCACGAGCCGTTTCCGTCGCGCTATCACACCGAGCGAATTCTCGGTATATCGGCCGATGGGGAAGGTTGGATAACCCTCGATCCCGCACGAACGCGCGTCGAGACGGACAGGCTGTCAGCCGTTGTACCCGGCGATCCTTCGGCGGCGGCCTTCTGGGTCGCCGCAGTCGTTCTGGTAGCTGACTCATCTCTGGAAATGAGGGGCGTGCTCGCCAATCCGATCCGGCTCTCGTATCTTGACGCTTTGAAAAGCGCGGGCGTGCGTGTTCTGATTCGAGATGAATATGCGAGCTACGGTGAAACCGTCGCGACAATAGAAGCGCAATACTCTCCTATCGGTTGCTTCAATCTTGGACGCGAAAATGTGCCCGGGGTGATAGATGAATTGCCGGTTCTTGCCGTCATGTCCGCCTGTTCCGATGGCATCAGCACGTTTCACGGAGTGAGCGAGCTGCGAAGGAAGGAATCGAATCGCCTCCAACTGCTCGCCGAGGGTCTCACACGAATGGGCGCGCTTGCAGAACACGACGAGGATTCACTGACGATACGGGGCGGTGCCCTTCACGGCGCGGAGATCGAAACTCACGGCGATCATCGAATCGCGATGGCCTTCGCCGTGGCGGCTCTCGCAGCGAAAGGGAACTCCGTGATTCAGGATGTGGAATGCGTCGCCGTTTCCTATCCCGACTTCTGGGAGGAACTGGATCGAATGGTGCCCGGTTCGGTGAAAATTGAACTCTGAGAAGACCCTCCGACTCGGTCTGATCGGCCGTGATATTTCGTACAGTCTTTCGCCACGAATCCATCAGTGGGGGCTGGTAACTCTTGGTCTCTATGGTGAGTACAGACTATACGATATCAAAGCCGATGAGATTCCATCCCTTCTTCGATCCTCTGAGTGGGACGGACTTAACGTTACGGTTCCCCACAAGACGCTTGTTGCCGGATTGTGCAATATACTCACCGAGGAAGCGCGCCTTTCGCAGTCCGTGAACGTGCTGTTCCGAAGAGAAGGAAAGATATGGGGTAACACGACGGACGGTAAGGGATTCTTATGTGCATTGAACCGTCTGGTGGAACACCCGATAAGTGTTAGGCGCGTGTTGATCATCGGGAGCGGCGGGGCCGCACGAGCCGTTCTTCTGTCGCTTGGCCGGCACAGCGCTATCGAGCATGTGGTTGTTGCCTCGCGGAATCCGGAACAGACGGAACGCAATCTGGCATTGATGAAGGCGAACTGCACCGTTGTTTCTTTGGAGCAGGCGGCAAGCGAGCTAATCGAGTATGATCTCGTTGTGCAAGCTACGCCGGTTGGGAGTGCCCAAGTGCAAGGATTGCCGCTTCCTCAACCGTTCAGATTTGCTCCGATTGCGCACGTCATGGATTTGATCTACTCGCCTCGGAAGACAGAGTTCCTTCGCTTGGCGGAGTCAAACGGCTGCCGAGTGCAGAACGGACTGCTCATGCTCATCGGTCAGGCGGCGGCGAGCTTTAAATTATGGACGAATATTCCATTTCCTCTGGAGCGCGCGATGAAGGAACTATTGCCTGAGTTGGAGGTGGCGTGATTCGCTATCTGACGGCGGGCGAGAGCCACGGCAAATGTTTGATCGGAATTCTCGACGGTTTTCCGGCGGGTTTGACGATTTCCGAAGACGACATTGTCCATGATTTGCGCCGCCGTCAGCTTGGCTACGGTCGCGGCGAGCGAATGAGCATCGAATCCGATCACGCGCAGATTCTGTCCGGCGTTCGTCACGGAATCACGCTTGGTTCTCCCATAGCATTGCTCATCGAGAACAAGGATTGGCCGAGTTGGCGGGATCGAATGGCAATTGGTGTACCGGAATCTGAAACCGATACGGAGGAATTAACCGCACCGCGGCCCGGACATGCCGACTATGCCGGTGCGATCAAGTATCATCACCGCGATATTCGCAACGTGATCGAGCGCTCGTCCGCCCGTGAAACGGCTATGCGGGTCGCGCTGGCAGCGGTGTGTCGAAAGTTTATCGCCGAGTTCAGTATTGCGGTTGGCAGCCATGTTGTTCGTATCGCAAACGTGACGTCGAATTCTGACACGAGCACGCTTCAAGCGGATGAAATCAACCGCCGCGCCGACGCCAGTCCGGTTCGCACGTTGGATCGTGAAGCCGAGCGAGCCACGATGGCCGCCATTGATGAGGCCGGGAAACGCGGAGACACCGTCGGCGGAATCTTTGAAGTGATCGCAACGGGTGTTCCGGTCGGCTTGGGGAGTTATGTACAGCAGGATCGCCGCTTGGATGCAGTGCTCGCGCAGGCAATGATGTCCATTCCCGCCGTGAAGTCCGTGGAGGCTGGTTTGGGAATGGATGCTGCAACGCGTTTCGGCAGTGAGGTCCATGACGAAATGTTTCCGGTTGATTCCGATGCAATAACACGGAAAACGAATCGCGCCGGGGGTATCGAAGGCGGGATCAGCAACGGGGAACCGATTGTGCTTCGTGTGGCGATGAAGCCGCTGCCGACTCTCGGTCGTCCTCTGAAAACAGTGGACCTTGCGACCGGCGAACCAACGACCGCATTACGCGAGCGAAGTGATACGTGTGCCGTTCCTGCCGCCGCCGTTATCGGAGAAGCGATGCTGCTGCTGGCCCTCATGAATCCGTTTCTTGTGAAGTTTGGCGGCGATTCCCTAACCGAGATCCGACGTCATTTCGATGCCAAGCCGGACTCGCCGTGGGCGTGATTTATCTGGCGGGAATGACCGGAGCGGGGAAGACGACCGTTGGCCGATGCCTGGCGTCGAAACTCGGCTGCGCCTTCCTCGACCTCGATGAAGAAATCGAACGTATTGCCGGTACGAGCATCATCGAAATCTTTGCAGCCGATGGCGAGGAAGTCTTTCGTGATTTGGAAACAGCCTCACTTGTAAACATCGGCGAAACGAAGGATGCCGTTGTAGCATTGGGTGCGGGCGTGCTGGAAAGAGAAACAAACCTTTTCCACGTCCAGCGTATCGGAACGATTATCTACCTGCGTGCAAGTATTGAAACGCTTTTTGAGAGAATCAGCGCAGAAACAAGCAAGCGGCCGCTTCTTCAGGATGCGTACACGGATAGTGATCTGCGATCTCGGCTGAGCGATATGCTAAAGCGACGCGAACCTCACTATTTGACCGCCTCTCTAATCGTTGACGTGGACGATCTGCAAAGTGCAGAGACTGTGGCGGAGCGCGTTTATAATGGTTTGAATCTCCGATGAATACGGCCGAGCTGTTTTTACGTCTTGGATCGCACTCGATTCCCGTTCGGCATGCCCAGCAGGGAGGGGAGTGGGCGGCTTCGGAGATTCGCTCAGCGATCGCAAGACGCGAAACGCGAATCCTGCTGGTAACGGATGAATGCGTCGCTCTGCATTATGAACAGGAGTTCCGTCAAGCGTTGACGGCGGCGGGCTTCGACGTCTCGGCGTTTGTTCTTCCGACGGGCGAACTGCATAAAACGCTCTCGCAGGTATCAGGTATCCTCGATACGCTTGCCGAAGAACGTTTCGCCCGCGATGATCTTGTGGTTGGATTCGGCGGCGGTGTCGTCACCGACATCGCAGGTTTTGCGGCGGCGATCTACCGCCGGGGAATGCCGTGGATCGCCGTACCGACCACGCTGATGGGTATGGTGGATGCGGCCATCGGCGGCAAGACCGGCATGGATCATCCGCTTGGGAAGAATCTCATCGGTACATTCCATCAGCCACTCGCCGTGTTCGCTCCGATGAACGTACTGACAACCCTGGATCCCCGCGAGTGGCTATCCGGTTCGGCGGAAGTGGTTAAATGCGCGCTCATCTCCGGCGGACGTCTCTGGCAATTGGTTCGTTCCCATGGACCCGATCTTGGCCGGTGGTCCAAAGTGGAGATGCACGAGGCGGTACGACTTGCGGCCGCCGTGAAAATCGAAATCGTTTCGCAGGACGAGCGCGATTTGGGTGTTCGTCGGCTCCTTAATCTCGGACACACTTTCGGACATGCGCTGGAAGCCGTCACTGGATACAGTCGGTTGACACATGGGGAAGCCGTCTTCTACGGTTTGAGGTCGGCCGTGCAAATGTCGGCAAGGCTCGGATTGCTTCCCGAAAAAACCGCCGCGGGAATAGACGAGGTTCTGGCGCGCGCACCGGTTCCCGCGGTTTGCATTGAACCGGAAGCCTTGACTGATGCACTCGAGCACGACAAGAAAACCGCTTCCGGCACTCTGCATTGGATCTTGCTGAGCGATATCGGCAAACTTCAGATTACTTCTGAAGTGTCTCGCGAGATCGTGAATGAAGCTGCCGATCGGCTCTGTCGGATCGCGCGCGCGGGTGTTGCGGGTGAATCTACCCAAATTCGGAAGAGGATTCTTGTCATTAACGGCCCCAATCTCAATCTGCTGGGAACGCGCCAGCCGGAGGCGTACGGAACTCGCAGCTACGAGGAGCTCATTCGGTGGCTTCGCAATGCTGCAGCAGAACGGGACGCAGAGCTGCTGGTTCGGCAATCCAACATCGAAGGCGAACTGGTCGAGATCGTGCAGCGAGCTCGACAGTGGGCCGATGGAATCATCATCAATCCGGGCGGATACACGCATACCTCGGTCGCCCTGCGCGATGCTATCTCGGGTGTAGATGTTCCGGCGGTGGAAGTGCACTTATCGGACGTCGCGAAGCGCGAACCGTTCCGGCAAGTATCCCTCGTTTCTCCGGTCTGCGTGGCAACAATTTTAGGCAAAGGATTTGACGGCTACGTGGAGGCTATGGATCTGCTGATCGGACGTCGGAAAATTCCTCGTGAACCTTGATAAGGAAGATATTGAGCAAATGGAGTGCAGAAAGACGTGGCGAACGAAAAAGTGCATTCGGTGGTGATTGTCGGTTCCGGTCCGGCCGGACTGACCGCCGCCATTTATGCCGGGCGTGCCAATCTGGATCCGGTCGTGATTGACGGAATGCAGCCCGGCGGACAGCTCATGATTACCACCGACGTCGAGAACTATCCCGGCTTTCCCGACGGAATCACCGGGCCTGAGCTCATGGAACTGTTCCGCAAGCAAGCGGCTCGTTTTGGAACAACTTTCATCGAGGACGAAGCCGTCTCGGTGGATGTGTCTGTGCGGCCGTTCGCCGTGAATCTCGGAGGAGGAGATCGGATTAAAGCGCACGCCGTCATCATCGCGTCGGGCGCATCGGCACGCTGGCTGAATATCGAAAGCGAGACTCGCTTGCGCGGCAAAGGCGTTTCAGCCTGCGCCACCTGCGACGGATTCTTTTTCCGCGGCAAGGTCGTGAGCGTGGTCGGCGGCGGCGACACAGCCATGGAAGAGGCGTCCTATTTGACGCGTCACGCCTCAAAAGTGATCCTCATTCATCGCCGCGATCAGTTCCGCGCTTCCAAGATCATGCAGGATCGGGTGCTCGGGAATCCCAAGATCGAGGTGGTGTGGGATTCGGTAATTGCCGAGATTCTCGATGACGGTACCGGCAGCCGCGTCACGGGAGTGCGTGTAAAAAACGTGAAGACGAACCAGCTCGCAGATATTCCGTGCGAGGGTTTCTTTGTGGCTATCGGTCATACACCGAACACAGAAATCGTTAAGGGAGTCCTCGATACCGATGATTCGGGCTACCTCACACACGAGCCTGAATCCTCCCGTACAAAAATCCCCGGCCTGTTCGTGGCCGGAGACGTTCACGACAACCACTACCGTCAGGCCGTAACGGCGGCGGGAGCAGGCTGCAAGGCGGCCATTGACGCCGAGCGCTGGCTGGAAGCCGAGGGGCTGGTCGGAGCTTGAATTGGGCTTGCGCGCCCGCGTTCACGAAATCACAGTCTCGCCATAGCGTTACAGATTCCGAAGGCTTGCGACTTTCGCAGGCCTTTGGTATATTCTCGGCATGTGGTGGTTCACCGGGCAAAGACTTAGATTAAGGATAAACAGAGAGATACATGGCGGAAGCGGAACAAGGCTTTAATCTGGTTGTTCTCGGTGGCGGTCCCGGCGGGTACGTCGCGGCAATTCGCGCGGCGCAGCTCGGTCTCAAAACGTGCGTGATTGACGAACAACCGCTGGGCGGCGTCTGCGTCAACTGGGGCTGCATTCCGTCCAAGGCGCTTCTGAGGACGGCTGAACTTTATCGCGATATGCGCGAGCTGGCTCCCCAGCTCGGCATCGAAGCCGACGTGCGCGGATTCGATTGGGCGAAGGTGGTTCAAAGATCGCGCGACGTTTCCCACAAGAATTCTTCCGGTGTTGAGTATCTCGTCAAGAAGCTGGGAATCGCCCGGCTGGACGGTCGTTTCCGGATTGCCGATAATCGCGAAATCGAGGTTGTGGATAAGAACGATCCCACGAAGCTTGTGGCACGCGTCCGGGGCGAGCACGTGATTATCGCCACCGGCAGCAAGAATCGCAACATCCCGGGCGTGACCGTAGATGGCCGACGCGTCATCACCTATCGCGAGGCGATGAACCTTCCCGCGCAACCCGCGCGGCTGGTGATTATCGGCGCGGGAGCCATCGGCATCGAGTTCGCCTATTTCTACGCGGTGATGGGAACCAAAGTCACCGTTATCGAGATGCTGCCACGCATTCTTCCGATTGAGGATCACGAAACCGGCACGTTTCTCTCGCGCTATCTGAAACGGCTCGGAATTGACGTGCATGTGTCCACGCCGGTCGAGTCAGTCGCGCTTTCCGGTGATGAAGTGAAAGTGACGGCCAAATCAGAGAGTGGATCGAAAGAGTTTTCCGCCGACGCCTGCCTCGTCGCGGTCGGTTTCACCGCCAATTTGGACGATTGGGGATTCGAGAAAACCGGCGTGGCAGTAGAGCGCGGATTCATTAAAACCGACGAGTTCTATCGCACGAATATTCCCGGCTACTATGCCATCGGGGACGTGATCGGCCCGCCGCAACTGGCGCATGTAGCTTCCCATGAGGGCATCATCTGTGTGGAAGCAATCGCTGGAGAGAAACCGAAACCTCTCGACTACTCGAACGTACCGTCGTGCACCTACTGCCAGCCACAGGTCGGCAGCGTGGGACTGACCGAACAGGCTTGTCAGGAAAAGGGCATCGCCGTGAAGATCGGCAAGTTCCCGTTCACGGCTTCCGGCAAAGCCAATGCGGTGGGACACACCGACGGCTTCGTGAAGCTCATCTTCGACGACCAAGACGACCGCCTGCTCGGCGCGCACATCGTCGGCAGCGAGGCGACCGAAATGATTGCCGAGCTTGCCATCGCCCGCGCACTGGGAGCGAAGGCTTCCGATATCTACGAAACGATTCACGCTCATCCGACCTTAAGTGAAGCGGTGATGGAGGCGGCCGCCGCCGCAAGTGGCCACGCGATTCACTATCTCGGTCGGGCTTGATAGGAGGTGGAAATGAAGACGCTTTGGCTGACAATCCTGCTCTTTCTCTGCTCGTCCGCGTATGCTCTCGAACCGACGCTGCCCCTTTTAGCCCAGATAGAGCCGACACGACCCATTGACGTGAGGAATGCGCAGCCTCGCCTGATGGGACTCTACGAGCAGGGCTGGGAAGACGGAGTACCCATCGGCGATTCGCGCTCCGGCAAGATCGGCTGGTTCTTCGCGGGTTTCGGAAACGTTCCCTTCATGTGGCTGCCGTGGACGGTAGAGCCGCGTCGTCCGCCCAAACCGACGATCATGGCTGAAGAAGAATACAACAGCGGCTACAAAGCGGGCTATCGGGCCGGCTGGAAGAACGCTCATAAAACGTTCTACATCGCCGGAACCATCGTTTCTTCGGCAGCCGCCGCAGCGATTATCCTTGCCTCCGATTAATCACAGAGAGTACGAAGAATGTGGCGGATGAGTTTTCCGTGCCTGATCCGCATTGCCTTTCCGGTGTTTTTGCTGCTTGCGCTGCTGACGGCGGCGGGCGGATGCAAACAGTCGAAGGACGCGAGCAAGTCTTCATCGAATCCGAGTGGCGTACAGGCTAAGCCCGCCCCTCGTCCCGAGATGAAGGCGGAACCCGTGCTTCCCCAATCTCACGCATCCGCCGACGAGCTGAGGAATCTGGTGGCCGATCAGCGCAAGCGGGCCGAGGAGACGCGCCGCGAAATTGCCGCTCTGGGCGATCAATCCGTCCGTGATCCTGAAGACGTCCGCCGGATTCTGCTCCGCCGCAAGGGCGAGATTCTCAAGGCGCAGAAACAAGTCCGCCTCAGCGATCAACTGACGCCGGCGCAAAAAGACTCGCTGCTCAAACCTCTGGAGCAGGAGTCCATTCAAATTTCCACTCAACTTCTCAGTGTTCCGCGCTGAGACAGCAAACAAGAGCGACGACCGACGGCATATGGCAAAGAACATTACTCCTCGCGCGACCGATTACTCGCAATGGTACGTGGATCTGATTCGCGAAGCGAAGCTGGCCGACTATGCTCCCGTTAAAGGCTGCATGGTTATCCGGCCCAACGGCTACGCGATCTGGGAAGGCATTCAACGAGCCCTCGACAAGATGTTCAAGGACACCGGGCACGTCAACGCCTACTTCCCGCTATTGATCCCGCAGAGCTACCTGGAAAAAGAAGCGCAACACGTGGAGGGATTCGCGCTGGAGTGCGCCGTCGTCACCCATTCCGGACTGGAACGCATGGAAGGCGATTCCCGCCTTCGCCCGAAGGGAAAGCTCGAGGAAGCGCTCGTCATTCGCCCGACTTCCGAGACGGTGATCTGGGCCATGTACAAGAACTGGATTCAGAGCTACCGCGATCTCCCGCTGCTCATCAATCAGTGGGCTAATGTCTATCGCTGGGAAATGCGAACTCGTCTGTTTCTTCGCACCGCCGAGTTCCTCTGGCAGGAAGGCCACACCGCCCACGCCACCTCGGAAGAGGCTCACGAAGAAGCGCTGAAAATGCTCGGCGTCTATCGCACCTTCGCCGAGGACTTCATGGCCATGCCGGTTATTCACGGCTTGAAGAGCGAGGGCCAGCGCTTCCCCGGCGCGGTCGAGACCTATGCCATCGAGGCCATGATGCAGGATCGCAAGGCTCTGCAAGCGGGAACCTCGCACTTCCTCGGGCAGAATTTCGCGCGCGCCTTCGATGTAACGTTCCAGAACGAGAAGAACGAAATCGAATATGTGTGGGCCACGTCGTGGGGCGTTTCCACACGGCTGGTCGGAGCGCTTATTATGTTGCACGGTGACGACGACGGCATGGTCGTTCCACCCAAACTCGCCACCTGGCCGGTCCTGGCCGTTCCCATCTGTCGCAAGGAGGAAGAACGGTCGCGCGTGATGGAGGCGATGAACAAAGTAGTGAAGGAATTGCAGCAACAAGGAATTGGCGTGCGTCTTGATGACCGCGACAATGTCACTCCGGGTTTCAAGTTCGCCGAAGGAGATCTGGCGGGATACCCGCTGCGCATCGAAATCGGTCCCCGCGACCTGGATGCCGGACAACTCGTTGCCACCAAGCGGCACAGCCGCGAGAAAACCACGCTGCCTCTCAGCGGCGCAGCGACCGAGATTCCGCGATTGCTCGATGCCATTCAGGCCGAACTCTTTGCGCGAGCGAAGAAGAACCTTGACGAGCACACTAAGAAGGTGGATTCCTACGATGATTTCAAGGATTACGTCGCAGCCGACGAAGGTTTCGCCCTCGTTCATTGGGCGGGGAACGCCGAGGATGAACGGCGGGTTCAAGAAGAGACTAAAGCCACGCTGCGCGTGATTCCCCTTGAGGCAACTGAAGAGCACGGAACGTGCTTCTTGACCGGCCGCCCGTCCCGGCGGCGGGTGGTCTTTGCGAAAGCGTATTGATCCGATGAGGAGGGACTATGGGGCGCAGTGCAACGTGGATCAGTGTCCTCGCTCTGGTGTTGTGGGTGACCGCCTGCAACGCCGGCGAGAACGGGAAGTCCTACAACGGAATCAGTTGGGGGTTTTCGCGTACCTGGTGGAGTGCGGATGCGAACAATGAAGGGTATCCGGCGGCGGGCAATGCCGGAGCGATGGTGGAACTCCGGCGCGTGCGAATGCTGAATGATCGAGTTGCCTTCTCACCCTATTTGCAGTACTTCTGGATGCGCAGCACGATCACCACGCTCATTTGCGATACGTGCTACGGCGAGACCGTCACCGAGCGGAGCTTCTTCCGCGAAATTGATCTGGGTTTCAACCTTCATCTGTTTCCCGTTAAGAGCTGCGATGAGTTCTACATCGGTGGAGGGCCATCGGTGCGGTGGGGACAAGCGGCCCGGCGCGAAGCCGGGACAGCCACGAACACCTTCACTGCCAAAGCGGCGTGGTTCGGTGTGACGGTTCTCGCCGGAATTCGCACACCGCTGTACGGCACATCCATCGCCTTCTTCGAGCCGCAGTTCACTTTCAGCCCCGATCAGGCGGACCGCTGGCAGGCAATCTATCCGCCCGACAAGATGAGCGTTCACATGGGAGTTCTCTGGTAGGTGATTCAGTCGGAAGCGACATCTGCGCAGTCCGCCGAATCCTTCGGACGGGTGCTGGTGAACACGGGTGACGGCAAAGGCAAGACCACGGCCGCGCTGGGCACGATTCTCCGCGCCGTGGGCTACGGTCACCGCTGCCTGATTGTCCAGTTCATCAAGGGCAGTTGGATGTATGGCGAGATCAAGTCCATCAAACGATTGGAACCCGAAGTCGAGTTTCATCGCCTGGGCAAAGGTTTCGTCGGCATCATGGATGACAACCTCCCGCGCGAAGAGCACGAAAAGGCCGCCCATGAAGCGCTCGCGTTTGCCAAGGAGAAACTCGCATCGGGCGACTACCGTCTGGTGCTGTTGGATGAAATCTTCATCGCCGTGACGCTCGGGCTCATTTCCGTGGCCGATGTTCTCGATCTGCTCGACGTGCGGCCGAAACAAACCACTGTGATTCTGACCGGCCGCGGCGCGCCGCCCGAGGTCATCGAGCGCGCCGATACGGTCACCGAAATGCGTGAAGTGAAACACGCGTTCCGCAAAGGAATTCTCGCTCAACGTGGAGTAGATTATTAACTGTGGCCAATAGACCCGATCTCCGTCCTCCCAATCGTAAACCATCCGGCCCGCCCGGCCCTCGGCGATTCCAGTTCTCCATTTGGTATCTCGTTGCTGTCGTGCTTGTCCTTGTGATCGTGCAGAGTTTTTTGACGGGTGAATCCACGACCAAGCTGCCGTACTCTGAATTCAAGCGGATGGTCGCCGACAGCACCGACATCCGTCTGCGCAAACTCGCCGTGACTTCGGAGAAGATTTCCGGCGAAGCGCGTTTCGACTCCGCCGGCGCGGTTCTCTGGCGGAAGTTTGAGACGGTGCGCGTCGAAGACCCGTCGCTGGTGCAGCAGCTCGAAACGCGGGGCGTGGAGTTTGAAGGCCGTCGCGAATCAGGTTGGTGGCAGAGCTTCCTCTTCGCGTGGATTCTCCCCTTTGCGGTGATCTTTCTTATCTGGAGTTTTCTCTTGCGGCGGATGGGCGGCGGCGGTGCCGGCGGAGTGATGTCCTTCGGAAAATCGCGCGCCAAAGTCTACGCCGAGAGCGCGACCAAAGTCTCGTTCAAGGACGTCGCCGGAATAGATGAAGCCTGCGAGGAACTGAAGGAAGTGGTCGAGTTCCTCAAGATGCCCGGCAAGTTTCGCGCGCTCGGAGCCAACATTCCCAAGGGCGTACTGCTGGTCGGGCCTCCCGGAACGGGCAAAACCCTGCTCGCCCGCGCCGTCGCCGGCGAAGCGCAAGTTCCGTTCTTTTCGATTTCCGGTTCGGATTTCGTGGAAATGTTCGTGGGCGTCGGAGCGGCGCGGGTCCGCGATCTGTTCCAGCAGGCGCAGCAGAAGGCTCCCTGCATTGTGTTCATTGACGAGCTCGACGCGCTCGGCAAAGCGCGCGGCGCGAATCCGTGGGGCGGTCACGACGAACGCGAGCAGACGTTGAATGCGCTGCTGGTCGAGATGGACGGATTCGAGAGCAGCAAAGGCGTCATCATCATGGCCGCCACCAATCGCCCCGAGATTCTCGACATTGCTCTGCTTCGACCCGGCCGTTTCGACCGTCAAGTCGTCGTGGATCCGCCTGACATTGCAGGACGCGAGGCGATTCTCAAAGTCCACATTCGCGGCAAGAAGGTTTCCTCCGATGTGAATTTGCGCGTGATTGCCGCCCGCACGCCGGGTTTCGTGGGCGCTGATTTGGCCAACGCGCTGAATGAAGCCGCGCTCCTGGCCGCGCGACGCGGAAAGAAAGAGATTGAGATGGATGAGCTCGAGGAAGCGGTGGATCGCGAGATGACCGGCATCGAACGCCGCAGCCGCGTCCTCAAGCCCAAAGTCAAAGAGAAAATCGCCTACCACGAATGCGGCCATGCCATCGTGGGAGCGAAGCTCACGCGCATGGATCCCATCCATCGCGTTTCCATCATCCCGCGCGGCATGTCCACGCTCGGACATACGCTCTACCTCCCGACGGATGACCAGTATCTCATCAGCAAAGAGGAGATTCTCGATCGCATCACCGCTACGCTCGGCGGTCGCGCCGCGGAAGAACTGGTATTCGGCGAGATAACGTCGGGGGCCTACAACGATCTCATGCAGGTGACCGGCATGGCGCGCGCGATGGTTATGGACTACGGCATGTCCGACAAACTCGGAATGCTGGTCTATCGCCGCCGCTCGCAGCCGACGCGGGAGAATCCGTTTCCTATGGTTCAGGAAGACGTGTACAGCGACGCCACCGCCGAGGATATTGATGAGGAAATCCGCCGCATCGTGGACGGCTGCTATGAACGGGCGCGAAAAATCCTGAGCGAAAACTCCGATCTCTTGAACAGCATGTCGAAGAAACTGCTTGAGGTGGAGGTTCTGGAAGGCGACGGCCTTCGCGAGTTTCTGGGAGCGGAACGAACAACCGATTTCTCCCAGATTGCTCGCAGTGCCGAAGAGTCGGAAGAGCCGGCGGAATCCCCTTCGCCCGACGATGCAGATAGCGAAGACGAATCTTCGGATGAAACCGATTCTGACTCTGCAAATCTCGGTACGCACCTTGACCGTCGAGGTTGATAGCCTAATGGGTATTTTCTTGCTGCAAATTCAACGGACCCGGTTGCGACCCATACGCAACCGGTTTCGCATCTCTGGCGTTTCGTGGCTTAGTTCGAGATGGTTCTTCTGATTAAGTACTGTTCAGGTCTGCCGAAGATGCAAGGCACGCGGCTTGCATTTCGTCGCGTTGGATTACCAATGGACACGACCATGAAACGAATCGTTAGTGGACTTGCCCTGCTCGCGGTGACCGGCATGTGCTGCGCACAGCAGCCGACCACGGTCAACTTCAATCTGGTGCAGGTGAACCATTATCACGGCCAGGAAGAGGTGGACAAGGCGCTGATCACGCCCGGCGAGCGGATCGTGATTGATCTGCAGAATCCGTTGCTCCGAGGACAGTTTCTCGCCGCCGCGGCCACGGGCCAGATTGATCTCGCCTCCGTGATAGTGGACGTCCAATCCATCGCGAGCGAAAAAAACGGCGGGATTGCCGTTCCGTGGGAATCCCACATGGTGCTTCGCTCATCGTCGGGAACGGACTCCTTTCGCGTAAGCTCGTCGCGGATCGGTTGTCCCGGAACCGAAGTCGGCCCGTCGGTGGCGGTGGCGTTTCCCGTCGGAAATTCGTGGAGCGATCCGCCCATTCGCTTCGGTCCGTTGAGTGCGAACACGATTTGTCCGCTCGGAAAGGGTTATCAGCTTCAGGTTGCCACCACGAGCGATGACACTCCCGTCATTCGTCTCCACGAACCACCCGCACTCTACGGAAAACGCTGAACACGATACTTCGTGAGCAAGAAGAAAAACGCGCGACCCAATCGGGTCGCGCGTGGCATTTCTGCATTCGGGATAACGTCACTTCATCCCGATCAACGTCGCGCCGAGAACGATGAGCAGCGCGCCGATCAGATTACGAATCAAATCGGGTCCGTGCGGCAGCTCACGAAAAAAGAGAACGGCCAAAATGAACGCCACCAGCGTATTGGTGTTGTAGATGGGAACAAGTTGGCTGACGTTGCCGGTCGGTGTGTGCAGCACTCGCAACACGAGCAGCGTCGCAAATCCGTTCATGAGTGCCACCGGAATCGCCCATAAAAACGCCTGCAGAGTGTCTCCGCCGACGGAAACCGTCGGCCAGAAAACCGCTCCCAGCGTTCCACAGGCCGCAATCCCCAGACCGACTCCCGCCAGCACCCATCCCGGTTGCCCGCCGAGGAATCGCTCCGCCGTCAGCAGCTTGAAGAAGATGACGGTGAGGCCGTAGAGCAGCGAGGCGGTGAGGCCGAACACAAGCCAGAGTTTCATGTCTTATCGAAGCGTCACTCGCCGCATATCCGTGCGGCTTCCCTGTCCGATAGCCCACTGTGCGCCTTCCAGAGTGAACCACTCGCCCAAGCCCGCAACGGGTGAATAGGGACGCATGACGTAAAGGGTCGTGCTTGGGGTTCCGCTCGTGCCCACCAGAAACAATCGCTCGCCGCGCGGTCCTTTGCAGGCGTCGAGAATGATTCCCACTCGGCTTTCCGCGTCCTTCCTCAGAGCCACGATCAGATCGCCCACCGTCACCGAGTCCTCGAAAACGATTTTGCTTTCGCGGCGCAGGGCAATCGCGCCCATCTCCTCGGCAACGAAAGAGAGAAACTGCTGGTAGGAATCATATCCGCCGCTCGGCGTCGTGATTTGGGTGAAGATGTAACGGCCGCCGTGTTTGCGCGGACGTAAACCGTCCCGCCAGTCTTTCCAGGCTGCCACCTGCCCGTTGTCCAGCGGAAAGGAAATGCGGTTTCGCGCATCCGAGTTCCACAGATGCTCGCCCCACAATCGCACGACCCCGTCCACGCCCACGTCCTTCTGGTTGTTGAAGGGAAGAACCTTCGTGATCGCTACCTTGTCTTCGTCGCAGAGCAGCGTGACTCCATCTCCCGCTACGAGGTCCTTTTGTTCGGAAAGATCAAGCTTGCGAAGTGATGCCGCAAACGAGCCTGCGAAGACCGGCACCCGCTGATAATCGGGGGGAGTCGGAACGTCACCGATCGTGGCGGGCCGCTCAGCCGATCTGGCTGTTCCTGAATACAGAAAGATACTCAGAGAGAACAGGATAATCCAGCAAAGGTGCTTCATGACAGACTCTTGAGTTGTTCAATAAAAAAGAAAACGAACACCCACCGCCGCCAGCGTCAGAAGCAGAATCGCACGAAATGTTTTCGCGTGCATCCGGCTGACAAGTTTGAGTCCGAAATACGATCCGACGACCATCAGCAGTCCCAGCGGCAGCAGCAGCAGCAGATCACCGGCTCCGATCATTCCCGCCGTTCCCCACACTCCCAGCTTGGTAACGTGCATGATCGCTGCGGCTACGGCCTCGGTTCCCACGAACGCTTCCTTCATCAGACCGTAGCGTAAAAACCACGGCGCAACCACCGGCCCCGCTCCGCCCACCACCGCCGACACGAAACCGGCGGGCACTCCCATCACGGTGATGGATTTCAACGATGCCTTGCGCGGCCAGTTGGCTCTCGTGAAGCTCAGCGCTACATAGGAGAGCAGATAAACTCCCAGTGCTTTTGAGATCCAGAACGTTGACAGTCCGGTGTACAGCGTTGCGCCGAGCATCGCGCCGGGAATTCCGCCCAGAGCGAATCGGCCCAGCACCCGCCAGTCAATGTTCTGCTTGGTAAGCCACGCGCGTGAAATATTGCCGACAACAAGCAACACGGCCAAATACGGAACGGCCATCCGCAGACCCACGCCCCAGGCGAGGATCGGCAGATAGATCAATCCGCCGCCGATGCCGGTAACGCCGGAGATGGTCGCTCCGAGAAGTGCTCCCAGAGCCAGAATGATGTAGGTCTCGGTGGTCAATCCGGAG
>JAHJDG010000074.1 GCA_018812265.1 bacterium
GATCTCGACTACGAGGTGGTCGGTTCCAACGGCTCGATGCTGATGGTTACCGCCTCCGGCACCGCCGTGAAACTCGGATAACGTTCCCCCAACCGCAACGGAGAACTGCTATGGATCACCTGCTCACCGAAGAGCAACTCGAAGTCAAGCGGACGATTCGCGATTTCGCCGAAAACGAGATCCGGCCGTCGGTAGCGGCCCGCGATGAATCCGGTGAATTCCCCGCCGAAATCTGCAAAAAACTCGGGGAGCTGGGTTTCATGGGAATCAACACTCCCGAAGAGTTCGGCGGCGCGGGCATGGACGCGGTCACCTATGCCGTTGTGGTTGAGGAACTGTCCCGCGTGGATCCTTCGGTGGGAGTCATCATATCCGTCAACAACTCGCTCATCTGCTACGCGCTGGAGAAGTTCGGAACGGCGGAGCAGCAGGAGAAATGGCTCCGTCCGCTGGCGGAAGGAACGATGCTGGGCGCGTTCTGCCTCACCGAACCGGAAGCCGGTTCCGACGCGGCGGCGGTCAAATGCACCGCCAAGCGCGACGGCAAGGAGTGGGTGCTCAGCGGCACGAAGAGCTTCATCACCAACGGCGACAGCGCCGACATGTACGTTGTCTTCGCTCGCAGTGAGAAGGGATCCCGCAACGCTCACGGTGTTTCCGCATTTCTGATGGCGGCGGATACTCCCGGGATTCGCAAAGGGAAACACGAGAAGAAGATGGGAATCCGTTCGTCCGACTGCATCGAAATCCAATTCGAGGACGCGCGCATTCCCGCCGCGAATCTTGTGGGCGAGGAAGGCGAAGGTTTCAAGGTCGCGATGGCCGCCCTGGACTCGGGCCGCATCGGCATCGCCGCGCAGGCGGTGGGACTGGCGCAGGGGGCGCTGGAGGCCGCCGTGGCCTATTCGAAAGAGCGGGTTCAGTTCAACCGCCCGATTTGCGAGTTCCAGGCCATTCAATTCAAGCTGGCCGACATGGAAATGCTCACGCAGGCCGCGCGCCTGCTGATCTACAACGCGGCCGTGAAGAAGGATTCCGGACAACGCTTCACTCACGAGGCGGCGATTGCCAAGCTGTTCGCGTCCCATATGGTGATGAAGGTTACGCAGGAAGCCCTGCAAATCCACGGCGGGAACTGCTATCTGAAAGACTATCCCGTCGAGCGCATGCTTCGTGACGCCAAAGTGACTGAGATCTACGAAGGCACCTCCGAGATCCAGCGCTTCATCATTTCCCGAAATCTGCTCAGCGCGTAGCAACTCAGAATCCGTCAAACAAGGAGAGAGACCTAACGTGGCAAAGTCAAAGTTCGACGAGACTCTCAAGATATGGCACAGCGGCAAGATGCTGGATTGGAAAGACGCCACCATTCACGTCGCCGTCCATGCCATGCACTACGGATCCTCCGTTTTCGAGGGCTTGCGGGCCTATAAGACTCCCGAAGGAACGATTATCTTCGGCCTCCGGCAGCATATTCGCCGCCTGTTCGATTCGGCCAAGATTTATCGCATGAAGCCGACCGTCACGCACAAGCAAATGGAAGACGCGTGCCTCGAGGTCGTCCGCGTCAACAAGATGGAAGAAGCCTATCTGCGGCCGTTGTTCTTCCGCGGCTATCACAGCCTGGGGGTTCACCCCGGCGATTGCCCCATCGAAGCCTACGTCATGCCGCTCCGCTGGGGCAAGTACCTCGGTGATGAAGCTCTCGAAAAGGGCGTGGACGTCTGCGTGTCCTCGTGGACGCGCATTGCTCCCAACACGATGCCGCCCTTGGCGAAGGCGGGCGCGAACTACATGAACTCGCAACTCATCAAGATTGACGCGATCGCAATGGGATTCGACGAGGGCATTGCGCTGGACCGCATGGGCTTCGTTTCGGAAGGCTCCGGCGAAAACATTTTTCTCGTTCGCGATGGAATGCTCTGGACGCCGCCGCTCGGCGGTTCGGTTTTGCCCGGCATCACCCGCGAAGCCGTCCTCAAGATCGCGGAAGAGGAACAGATACCGATTCACATCGGCACAGTTCCTCGTGAAGCTCTGTACATTGCCGACGAGGTGTTCTTTACGGGTTCCGCCGCCGAGATCACTCCCATCCGCTCGATTGACAAGGTAGAGGTCGGCGAGGGCAAGCCGGGGCCGATCACGCGCAAATTGTCGAAGGCTTTCTTCGATCTGATTGACGGCAAACGACCCGATACTCTCAGACTGCGCGTTCGCGTCTGAGACAATCCTCGATGCGATCTCGTCATACGGCACGCGAGTGGGCTTTGCGCATCCTCTATGCCCACGAAATGTCCAAAGACCCCGTGGACGAGGTCTTCGAGCGGATTCTTGCCGACGCCCGCGAGGATCCGAATCTGTCGTTCTGCCGCTCGCTCTGCCGGCGGGTGGCGGAGGGGGATCAGCACATTGACCAACTCATCGTGAAAGCCGTGGAAAAGTGGGACATCAAGCGCATTGCCGTGCTCGACCACGTCATTCTGCGCATGGCGATTGCCGAGTTGCTCTACTTCGATGATATTCCCTATAAAGTGACTATCAACGAAGCCATCGAACTCGCCAAATGCTACTCCACCGCCCAGAGCGGACGCTTCGTGAACGGTATTCTGGACGCGATCAGCTCTGATTTGAAACGCTCAACCGAACCGGCGGGTGACGTCGCCACCGGAGAGTCCGCCCCGTGAAACTCGGCCTCCTGTCCGACATTCATTCCAACCTTGAAGCGCTGGAGGTGGTTCTCCGTCGCTTCGAGTCGGAGAAGGTGGACCGCATCTACTGCCTCGGCGATATCGTGGGCTACGGAGCCAGTCCCAACGAGTGCGTGGATCGCATTCGTACGCTCTGCTACGGCTGCATAATGGGCAACCATGACGACGCCGTGGTCGGCCGAACGTCCATCCAGTACTTCAATCCGTACGCCCGGGTCGCCATCGAATGGACGAGCCGGGTGCTCACGGAGGCGAATCTCGAGTACCTGCAGTCGCTTCCCATGACGCGCACCGAGGACGGCGTGCTCATGGTCCATGCCACGCCCGGCGATCCGGAGCGTTGGAATTATATCCTCCAGCCGTCGGACGCCGTACCCCATTTCAAGGCGATGAAACCCGGCGCTACGGCGTTCATCGGACATTCCCACATCACGGCCCGTTTCGAGGATCCGGCCGACCGTCGGCGGATCATCAACGTCGGCTCGGTCGGTCAGCCGCGCGACCGCGATCCCCGCGCCGCCTGCGGAGTCTATGACACCGAAACGGGGACTTATATCGGGATTCGCGAAGTTTATCCTATTCAGGAAGCCTCGCGGCGAATCCGACAGGCCAATCTGCCGGAGTTCCTGGCCGCCCGGCTGTTCATCGGGATGTAGGTTTCACGCGGCGCAATGCATCCACGAAACGTCGTAAGTTTGTATGTTCAATAAAATCCTCGCCACGTTCTTCGGAACGAAACACGGACGCGCAGCCAAGAAGCTCTGGCCGCTGGTCCCCGAGATCAACGCCCTCGAAGAGGAGTACCAGAGCCTCACCGACGAAGAGCTGCGCGCCAAGACCGATGAGTTTCGGGCTCGTTTGAAAGACGGGGAGACATTGGACGATATCCTCCCCGAAGCATACGCGGCCGTCAAGAACACTTGCCGGCGATTGCTCGGTCAGAAGTTCGAGGTGCGAGGACATCCCGTTGCATGGGACATGGTGCCCTATAACGTGCAACTGATCGGCGGCATCGCGCTGCATCAGGGCAAGATCGCGGAAATGGCCACCGGCGAAGGCAAGACGCTCGTGGCCGTGCTGCCTCTCTACCTGAA
>JAHJDG010000075.1 GCA_018812265.1 bacterium
CGCGGAGGCGGCGAATGATCTCGGCTCCGTCCAAACCGCCGAGCACGATATCAATCACGGCAATCGCCGGGCACAGTTGAAGCTCGGCGAAGGCTTGGTAACCGTCCGTCACCAGCTTGTGGCGAATCCCGACCTCGTCCAGCGCCTGACGGACGATGTTGCCCGCCACTTGGTCGGGGATCGCCAGCAGCACGTCGTAGGAAATGTCCTCGTGCGAACGGCCTCGCTGACTCGAAAAGAAACCGTTCACGAAACCGAGGAGCGCTTCCCCTTCAACGGGTTTGTGGAAAATTTTCAGCGCACCCAGCCGCTGCAGTTCATGAAGCTTGCTTTGGTCTTTGCAGACCGTAACCGCGGCAAACGGAATCTCCAAACGTCGGCTTTGCAGCAATTGAGCGAATTCCACGCCGTTCATTCCGGGCAGGATCACATCGAGAAGCATGAAATCGGGATGATGACGCACAACGAGCTCATAAGCGATCTCGGCGGTTCGCGCAAGCAGAATCTGATATCCGGCCCGTTCGAGCACGCTCGCGTAGCTCTTGGCGGTAATGGTGAAATCCTCGATGAGGAGAATGGTGGGTGACGTTTCCGTTTCATCCGTGTCCTGTCCCGGGCGCCGGTCATGGAAGATGTTCTGAATGGCTCGATGCAACCGTTGGATGACGATCGGCTTCACCAGGATTTCCGCAACTCCGTATTTGTTCAACGTCTGCACGAGTCCTTGGTCAACGACGTTGCAGACGGCAATGACCGGCACGGGGGTTCGCCGCTCGGACGACAGGGAATCGAGAAACAGTTCGACCTCTTGGGTGTCCGACCGGATGTCGAGGATAATGGCTTCCGGTTGGATGTTTCGCAGAGTCACCCGTGCCTCGTCGTAGTCCCGGACGGACACGGCGCGTCCGCCGACGCTTTCCACCAGCCGACCGAGCATCTTCTGATGCACGCCGCTCCGGTCTACGATCAGGAAGACTTTTTCCTCCGTCTTCGGCATACGATGTTTCTCTCGGGATAAAGGATTCCGTTCTGTAGAATTTTGCTTGCGCAACTTTCCTGCCAGCGTTGAGGAAGAGACACTTGTGTCAGGATTCTGCCGAGGCGATGCACCAAGTGAGACATGAACGTCGCAATAGTGGCGTTGAATTCGCTGCGTCGTAAAGCCACGCGAGTTGGACGTGTGACGGACTGCTGACTCAGGGGACACTTGCTTCCTGAGGATCAGTCGCCCGCCGGCTCGGCGGCAGGATGATTCGCGGGGCAATTTCACAGAGCAGTACCGGGCGCACGGAGTGCGTTTTCTACATCGCACTCCATTGACATCCGCGACGCAATGTCCTATATTAATATTCTGTAGGATTTTCGGACGATGAGGCCGACAGCGCGCGGCTCGCGACCGAGATGCGCGGGTCAAAACGATTGTTCAAGGAGTGCGATTCCATGAAGCAAGTTCTGCGTTTGTTGACAGTAGCGATGTTGTTGTCGGTGGCGGCTTCTACGCTGCTGGCCCAGATCAGCGTGGGCGGGACGCCGCGTAGCTTTGACCTCTCGGCGGCAAGTGCGGTTCCCACGGTGCCGCTTCAGTCGGTGGACGTGGCCGCCTATCTGGCCGAAGACGCCGTAGCCGGGAAGGACGAGCCGTTGCGTTTCGGCGCGCCCATCGAGGTAGCCTACAACCTGGTGAACTCCGGCCTCTGGACCCCGCTGCCGGACGGCGGACGGCTATGGCGGGTGAGAATCGAATCCCCTGGTGCGTTTTCCATCGGTCTTCTCTATAACAAGTGGTTTATCCCCGACGGCGCCGATCTTTTCATCTATAACGCCGATCGCAGTCATATCATCGGTGCGTTCACGAGTTTCAATAATTGGGTGGACGGAACGAACATCACTCAGCCGGTGGCGGGCGACGCCGTGACCATCGAGTATTACGAGCCGGCCGCCGTTGTGGGTCAGGGCGTGATTTCGATTTCGCGCGTGGTGCACGACTATCGGAACATTTTCGGTCTGGCCCGCTCCTTAGACGGCTATGGCGATTCGGGATCGTGCAACAACAACGTGAATTGTCCCGAAGGGGCGACGTGGCAAACCCAAAAGCGTGGCGTGGCGATGATCGTCACTTCCGGCGGCTCGCGGCTGTGCACGGGTTCGCTCGTCAATAACGTCCGACAGAATCAAACGCCGTACTTCCTGACCGCGAAACACTGCACGGACGTGGGCGGCTACACCTCATGGGTGTTCATGTTCAACTACGAAAGTCCGACCTGTACGAACGCCAACGGCCCGACCACTCAGACCGTGGCCAATGCAACGCTGCGCGCCAGCAACTCGGCTTCGGATTTCTCGCTTCTGCAACTGTCCGCGAGCGTACCGGCCGGCTACAATCCCTATTTCAACGGCTGGAACAACGTCAACACCGCCGCCACCAACTCGGTTTGCATTCATCACCCGAGCGGCGACATCAAGAAGATCAGCTTCGACAACAATCCGCCGGTGAGCGACCGTTATCTGGGAACTTCGGGCGTCGCCAATTCCCACTGGAAGATCGTGCAGTGGGACGACGGGACAACGGAGGGTGGATCATCGGGTTCGCCGCTGTTCGATCAGAATCACCGCGTCACCGGTCAGCTTCATGGAGGCTATGCATCATGCACGAGCCTCACCGCCGATTGGTACGGCAAGTTTTCGATGTCATGGAACTACGGCACCACCTCTGCGACGCGGTTGCGCGACTGGCTCGATCCCGACAATACGGGTGCGACGACTCTCGACGGGCTGGACGGCGGTCTGGCTTCGATCACCGTCACGGCACCCAACGGCGGTGAAACATTGATTGTCGGAGATTCCTACACCATCACCTGGACTTCGCAGGGTTTGAGTGAAAACGTGAAGATCGAGATCAACCGCAGCTACTCGGGCGGAGCCTGGGAGACGATTATCGCCAGCACGCCCAACGACGGCAACCATCCGTGGACGGTCACGTCGCCCACCACCAGTGCGGCTCGCGTTCGCATCAGCGGAGTGACTCAAACGACCGTGACCGACGTTTCCAACGCCAACTTCTCAATTGGTGTGCGTTCGATAACGGTAACCTATCCCAACGGCGGAGAAACGCTGTTCGTCGGTGACTCGCCAACCGTCACGTGGACTTCGCAGAATCTTTCCGAAAACGTGAAGATCGAGATCAACCGCAGCTACTCGGGCGGCGCTTGGGAAACGATTATCGCCAGCACGCCCAACGACGGCAGCCACCCGTGGACGGTGACGTCCCCCGTGACGTCGGCGGCTCGCATCCGCATCTCCGGAACCGTGCAAACCGGCGTGACCGATGTTTCCGACGCCAACTTCACCATTGGGCAGCGCACCATCACGGTGACGTCGCCCAACGGCGGCGAAAACTGGCGGGAGGGAACGGCATATAATATCACTTGGACTTCGCAGAACGTAACCGGTGAAGTCGCGATTGACGTCAACCGGGGCTATCCGGGCGGCGCATGGGAACCCGTCACCGCAGGCACGGCCAATGACGGAATCTACGAGTGGACGGTTTCCTCGCCTTCGACGGCTGCGGCCCGAATCCGGATCACGAGTCTCACCTTTTTATCGGTGTGGGATGAATCGAATGCCAATTTCGCGATTGTTCCCGCCAACCTGCCGCCCGTTGTCGTTCATGATCCGCTCGACGATCAGGCCCCGGCGGAGTTCACGGTTACGGCCATCGTTACCGATGATGCGGGTGGTTTCGTAACGCGCTTTTTCTACAAGCTCGCGACCGCCGGCAGCTTCGATTCGCTTCTTATGAGCGCCAGCGGATACGCGAATGAGTATGCCGTTTCGGTCGGCCCGCTCACCACGGGAATCTACGACTACTATGTGAAGTCAACGGACGTCGAAGGATTACCGACCGTCACCGATGTTCTTGGCTTCGAGGTCGGTGCGGGCTGCGGAGTGCAACAGGCTTTCGATGACGGAGTGGCTGAGATCAGCAATTGGTCGGAGAACATAGCCTACCTCTGGGCGGTGCGCTTTGACGCCGGCCCCGAGCCGTATGTTCTGTGTGAGGGCTTGATCGGCGTTTCGGCGCTGGAACCGGACAACACTCATTCGCTTCTGGAGGTGATCGTATTTCTGGCCAACGGTGTGGGCGGAATGCCCGGCACACCGGTCTTTACCAAGACGGTGGGCAGCATCGGCAACGTGATCGGCGGACTTCCGGCTGATCCGGCCAGTTGGGCGCGGGTGGTGTTCCGCGACGATTTGGGTGATCCGCTGGTCATGACCTCGGACTTCTATGTGTCGGTGGCTTCCGCCGAGCCGGGCAAGTTCGAGGCCTTTCTGCACGATACGTCAAGCGCACGGGCCGGACGCTCCGTTGTCTATGATCCCTGCGATGAGACGTGGATGGACGAACTTGCCGTTCACGCGTCCGCGCGGCCCGGAAATCGCATGATCCGCGTGAGCGGTTTCCCGCTGGCGGCGACGACGGTGGTGGCATATCGCGACGGCAACAACGTTCGTCTCCTCTGGAACGACGTGGGCGCACCTTACTACCGCGTGTACAGCGCAACAACGGCGGAAGGACCATTCACCTACCTCGAAGGATCTACCCCAGATTCGTTTTTCGTGGATACCGACGCCATGAACAATCTGCAGAAGTTCTACGTCGTTCTGTCGTCCACGACGCCGTAGAATCGAAGGTTTCGTTTAACGCAGAAGCCTCGGCGATTCGCCGAGGCTTCCTCATTTTTCGAGATGTTGGAATTCTCTACTTGAGCAGCATCATCTTCTGCACGAAGCGATGTCCGGCGGTTTCCATGACCGCGAGGTAGACGCCGGTCGGCAGACCGTCCGCCTTCCACGTAACCGAATGGAATCCGGCGGATATTTCGCGGCTTGCCAGAACCGTCACCTCGCGCCCCATGATGTCGAAAACGCGCAGCGTAATGTGCGTCGCGCGCGGCACATCGAAGGCAACGACCGTGGAGGGATTGAACGGATTCGGATAGTTGGGGCGCAGGGCAAACTGCGTCGGAAGAGCCGGCAGGTTTTCCTCCGCCGCGAGGTCAATCAGCACGTCCAATTCTTCGGAAAGTTCGGAATCACCGAAGCGGTAGTGTGCCGTAACGGTGTAGATAACCGTTTCATTGTGCTGCTGAGGCTCGTCCGTGAACGTCGTATCGGAGAGCCGCTCGCTCACCGGCTCACCGTCGCGATAGACCGTGTAGCGGACGTCGGGATTGGACTCAGACTCCACCGATCCGGGTACCCGCCAATGCAGCGTTACCATTCCATTGGATTGGGAGGCCGACAGATCACGCGGAGGATCGAGCCGCCAAGCTTCGATCTCGATTTCCGTCGTTGAATTGGCGAGCACTCGAATGTGCGAAACTCGGGTGTGTTCATAGCCTGCGAGGAACAGCAGCGCGCTGGCCCGGCAGGCGGGAACATTACTCGACTGGAAGTCTCCGTTCTGCTCCGTGACGATGTTCACTCCCGCGATTTTCACCGTTCCGGCCGCGTTTTCCGCGGGGGGATGCAGCGTGAGCGATCCCTGAACGGTTCCGGTCGAGGTGGGATGTCCGGTCGTAAAGCGAATGGCCGAACCGTACTCAATCGGCCACGACGTAGGATTGAGCGTGCCGTTGTAAAGCACCTGAATCCCCATCTGCTCGGTCGGGTCTTCGATCCCGACGGTAGTGCTGAGGAGATATCCGACTTGCCCATACATGAAGATGAACTCGCAGTCTCCGCTTAGCGTCGGATGATATGCGGGATCCAGCAGATGGACTTCCCAATTCAGGAAATGGCTGCTGGGCGAAACGCGCCGCTGATTGATGAACTCGAAGATCCATCGTCCGCCTGCCGAGTCAAACCACATGAACTGTTGTTCGCCGAGGCCCAGTCTCAGATCGGCCCAGTAGGGAGCGATAATCCCCGGCGGATCCATCCCGTTGTAGGGAATCGGACGATTGATGCTGCCGGCATCGCGGTGGTGACCCGGCAACATCCAGCCGTTGGCGTTGACCGTCAGCGAGTCATAGTCCTGTCCGTAGAATGTGATCGGGAATGGAGCGAAGAAGAAGGCCGCAGAATCGTGATGAGGATACGTGAACTCCGTCCCCGGATAGCCGAACAGCGGATCGAGTTCCACCCAGTCAAACGGCGCGGGAAGATCGCGGTCGTAGCGGTCGTAGGCGCGATATCCGTAGCCATCCTCGGGAGTCGGCTCGATGTAGACAATGAAAAGTTCGATGGTAGCATCCGTCGTATCGCCCGCCTGAACCGTGAGCGTCGTGTCCATTTCGATCATGACGGGCGGAGACACGTTGATCCGCAGTTGGACGTGAATGCCGTAGCTGGTCGCGGGCAGATCGGCAATGAAACGGCCCAGTGTGTCGGTAATGAGGGTATCCAACGGCGTGCCGCGAACAACCACTCGCACGCCTTCGATGCCCGATCCGGCTTGTGTCGTCACCGTTCCAGCCAGAACGCCGAAAGACGCCGAAGCGAGCACGGTATTCACCCAGGTGGTGTCGCCCTGCTCAACTTCCACGTCTTCTACCACCACGCGCTGATATCCGAACTTGGTGAATTCGATGTCATAGATTCCTTCCTGCAGACCGAGCAGATATTGGCCGTTCACCGTGGTGAAGGTTTCGGCCGTCCCGCCAATGGGAGCGACGCGCACGTCGGCCAGCGGCTGCGAGTTCTGGTCGGTCACGAGTCCGCCGATGCGGCCGCTGACGTTCGGATCAATGCCGTCCAATACCATAACGCCCGTGTTGGCGGCGTCCAGCCAATCTCGGAGGCGCGTGGACGGACTGCTGCCGTAGTCCCACGACATCGAGAACTTGCCGTACCAGTCGGGGGTCAGGCTGGTGCATGACGCATAGCCACCGTGAAGCTGACCGGTGATGCGGTGATTCTGATCGTACAGCGGCGAGCCCGACGATCCGCCTTCGGTGGTTCCGTCATCCCATTGGACAATTTTCCAGTGGGAGTTGGCAACTCCCGAATTCCCCAGATAGCGGTCGCTCACCGGCGGATTGTCGTCGAAGCTGATCTTCTTGATATCCCCGCGGGGGTGGTGAATGCCGACCGAATTGGTGGCCGCGACGTCCTCGCGCGACCAGCCGGAATAGTATGGATTGTAGGTGAGAGGCACCGGCGACGACAGTTGCAGGAGCGCGAAATCCGAAGCCGCATTGTTGGCACGCAGCGTCGCGTTGGCCACCGTTTGATTGGTGGGACCGTTCTGGTTCGGACAGCCCGGGCTCTCGTAGTTGAACATGAACACCCAACTACTGTGGCTGCCCAGACAGTGATTGGCCGTCAGGAAATACGGCGTGAAATCGTTGTTGGTGTTGTTGACGAGCGAACCCGAGCATAGCCGCGAGCCGCCTGCAGTGAGAATCATGGTCACGCCACGCTTTTGAGTCTGCCACGGTTCTCCTTCGGGACAGTTCACGTTATTGTTGCAGTTGCCGGACTCCCCATAGTCGTCGAGGAGGCGATGACCGTACAGGTCGCGATAAACGTGCACGACCTTGTAGACTGAGAGCGTACCTTGTCCCCGCACTTCTATCGGCTCGAAGTATTCGACGGTAACGGCTTCGCCCGCCACCGGCTGCGTGATGTTGGTGCCGTCCACCCAGTTATTGGCGCTCGTGAATGCGCCGATCAGGTGGCTGCGATCATCGTTGTAGAGAAAAAGCTCAGCGCCCTCGGGCAGGAACCAGTGGTTGTAGAGCAGGCCGATCGAATACGCGCCGCGCGAAACGATCCGCAACCGCCATACCCGCCCGCCGTCAGGAAGGGGGGTCCATTCTCCGGAGTTTTCGAGCGTGTACAAGACGTCCATCGGAACTCCGATCCGCAGCGGCTCGTCCTTTCCGGCCAGTGCGTCTTCCGCCCGATAGGCCTCCACGTCTACATAGGGCATGACCACGGTGGGAGCCACAGAAACCAAGCTCATCGAAAAACTCGGCGGCGTTCCCCCGGCGCTGATTTGCGCGAAAATGTTTGGCACAGCGGCAAATAAAAGCGCCGCACCCAGACAGGTAAAGATCACTGCACGGAATCGCCCTCCGGAGCAATCCGTTTCTCTGCATTCCATCCGTCTCCAGCCTCCTTACTACATGTCTATTCAGGGAATAGGGTGATATCGCGGAACCCCAAAAGGCTCCATTTTATTCCCTTGCATAACCAAATAATATACTTCCTCTGCCTGTCAAAAGCAAGGAAAACACAACTGGGCGTGCAAGACTCCAATAGTATCTGCGCTCCGCTATGCAGCTTATGCGCGACCCTTTTGAATTTCCACGAATAGCGATACATTCCAATAATCTCTTGAGTCTCTCAAACCTATCCGCTATCTTAGACCGACACATTTCCTATCGCGTATCCCTTTTCCAAGATTCACCTCACCCGTGCCGAATCGCCGCCACATCATCTATTTAACGGTCATCCTGATTCTCGCCGCGGGAGTCCGATTGTGGGGGCTGGCGGACGAAAGCCTGTGGGTGGATGAAGGCTTCACGGCCGATCGCGCTTCCTCATCGTTGTTGGCTCTCATGGCCGAGCTCACGGTTGAAACGCAAGGCGTGGCTTACTATCTGGCCGAGTGGGTCTGGTGCCACGTGTTCGGCACGTCCGAGTTTGCGCTTCGTTTTCCCTCAGTGGTGTACGGAACGCTCGCCGTCTTCGCTCTCTATCTGCTCGGAGGCCGGTTGTTCTCGCCGACGGCAGGGCTTCTGAGCGCACTGCTGCTTGCGCTGAATCCGTTTGCGCTTTTCTACTCGCAGGATGCGCGGCCCTACGCGCTCTTCCTGTTTTCGGCGATTGCCTCGCTCTATTTCTTCCTTCTTTTTCTTGAGCTCTGGACAAAGGGCCGCCTCTGGGGGTATTTGATCTTCACGGTGCTGACGCTGTACACACACGCCTTCGGGCCGCTGATTCTTGTGGTTCACGTTTGTGCATGGTGGCTTCTGCGCCGCGATGCGAGGTTCCCGGTCGCGCAATCGCATCCGCGCTCGGTCGTGAAACTCATCGCCGTCTCGGCAGCGCTCTACCTTCCGCAGCTTCTCATTCTGTCTCGCTCGATTGTCGAAAAACTGATGGGCACGGGCCGCGCATCGTGGATAGAAACGCCCTCCCTCACGGCTCCGTTCGATACCTTCAAGGCGTACTTCATGGCCCCCGAGCTCGCGTGGGCGACGGGACTTATCATCCTCCTGGGACTGGCGGTGGGCCGGCGTCGGCAGCCGTCGTCGGGTCGCTCCCTCGGAATCCTGTTGGCGGTAATGGTGATGTTCATCATTTTCCCGTGGCTGGTTTCGCGATACATCACGCCCGTCTACGTGGATCGCTACACGATTCCCGCTCTCCTGGCCGTGTTGCTGGCTCTGGGCTGGGCGCTCTCGGTTTTCTCGTTGCGGTGGCGCGCCATCGCGTTCGCCGTTGTTCTCGTTCTCACCGCCCTTGTGCTCCGGCACTACTACACCGGCCTCGACAAGGACCCATGGCGACAGGCGGCGGAGACGGTGGAGCTGCGAGCACGATCCGGTGACAAGATCGTGATCATCAAATCATACGTCAAGGAGGCTTTCACCTACTACTACCAACCGCCTCATGAAGTCAAGATACTCGCACCGTGGCAGGGCGAGCTGGTTCCCCGCGAATTCGACGAACCGGGCCGGGTAATTCTGGTTTGGTCGTACGTCGGCAAGCGAACGGCGCGAGTGGACTCGCTGATGGCTCGCGTCGAGCACGGTCGCCGAGCCGTCGAGAGCGTTCGCGTGGCAGAACGTGAAAAACGGAATCCCTACGCGCTCTGGTTGCCGGATATCACCGTGACTGTGTACGAACCCGATCCGGCGGGAAACCATAAGAATCCGTGAACTTTGGGTTGATTGATACAACCAGAATGCGTATACTGAATTCCTCAGGCATCCCACAAGACCGCTAACTTCAAGCTCCATCAAAACTTCCTTGCTGTACTCTGTTTTCCCCCTCGCCGTAATCGCAACGTTTTTCATCCTGCTCGGGATCGTGTACCGTGGCCGTACCCGCATCAACGAGGTTTTTGCCGAGTATCGGCGGCCGGCCGCTCTGCGCCGTCTGGTGGGATTGTGGTTCGGGGTGATTTTCGGCGTGTTCGTCGTCGTCCAGAGTCTGCGGATTCCTTTCTTTGAATATGTGATCGGTAAGCTCGCCCATCCATCGCAGGTTTTCTCGAGCTGGCACGATCTTGCGCATACGGTCGGTCTGGTGGTTTTAATCACCGCCGAGCTGACCATCATCTGGCAGTGGTCGCACTATATGACGCAGTGCTGGAGGGGCATCACGAAGTATAAGATCCCGCCCCTGCCTCCGATGCCGAATCCCGCTCCATCGGTGGTCGTGCTGGTGCCCAGTTGCGATGAGGATCCCGAGATTCTGGAGCGCAGCCTGTCCAGCGTATCCCATTTGCGGTATCCCAATCTCTCGGTATGGCTGGTGGAGAACTCGCGCCGCCCGGAGTTCAAGGAACAAGCCGTCAAACTGGCCCAGAAACACGGCGTCGGCGTGCTGCACGTTCGTAATCGCGGCAATAAAGGCCGAGCCTTGAATGACGCGATGAAGATGATCAATCCCGCTCCCGAGTATCTGGCGATCCTCGACGCCGATCAGAGAGTGCAGCCGGAATTCCTCGAAAAGACCGTACCGATATTGCACGGCGATCCGAAACTTGCCTTCGTGCAGACGGCGCAGGAGTACGAAAACTCCAATGCGACGTTGGTCTGCCGGGCGGCGGCGCAGCAGGAAATGCTGCACTACGACACTATCCTCGAAGGAAAGGGCGCGGTCGGAATGGCCATGTGCTGCGGAACCAACTTCGTCATGCGCTGGAGCGCACTGGCCGACGTAGGCGGGTGGGACGAAGAATCCATCTGCGAGGATATGGCGACGTCCTTCGATCTGCACTGGAAGGGCTGGCGCTCGGCATACGTCCGCCGGATCTATTCGATCGGCGTCGGCCCGTTGACCCTCTACGCATACTGGAAACAGCATTGGCGGTGGGCCACCGGCGGAACCACGATTCTGAAGCGGGTTATTCGCGGCATTCTCACCCGAAAACCTATTCCCGTTCCCTACAAGGTTGCCGTCGAGTATCTGTGGTCGTCCGGCTTCTACACGATGACACTGGCCCTTGCGCTTTTAGCAACGCTGCCCATTCTGCTGCTGCTGTTCGTGCGGTTTGGAACAGGACAGGGACTCGTGGGGCCGGTTGAATTGCGCCCGCTCGAATGGGTGTATTTATCAGTGTATCCGTTCTATGTGGCGGTCATGCTCTTTCCGTTTATTCATATGAAACTGCGCGGCTATTCTCTGCGCAATCTTCTGTTGGTCCAGGGAATTCTGGCCAATACGGTTCCCGTCTATCTGAACGCGATCACCAAGGTGATGTTGGGCCGCAAGTCGCATTTCGAGATTACTCCGAAGTCAGCGCGGGTTCCGCGCATTCGAGTCTGGCGCAAGCCGCAGCCTTACATTCTGCTCGGACTGCTCACTGCGGGTTCCGTCCTGCTGCCGGGAGTTGTCAGAGGAGCGATCAGTCCGGTCTCGTGGATCGTTCTCTTCTGGTTATTCTTATATTCGGTGGCGTTCGGACACTTCCTGATCTACACCGTTTTCAATCACGGCTGGCCCGCGGGGAATCAGTCGGGGAAGCCCGGCTCACCGCCGCGGAAACAGCACGGTAATCTTCCTTCTACGGTTCGGAGTGAAGATGTCGAGGAAGCGCAAGTCCGTTCCTAAGCGCTCGCCGTCTCCCTCGCGGAGTGAGCCGCTCCGAACAATCGCTCATGCAATCGAATCCCGTTCCCTGCGCATCGCGCTAAGGGGGGCGGGTTTCTTGCTTTTGATTGCATCACTTTTCGCACTCTTTCACCCCGGCCTGCGGGTTTGGGGATTCCATCATCTGGCGTTTCTTCCCGCCGGGGCGGCGGCCGGTTTCCTCATCGTAGGCGCACTGTTGTGGACGCCGCTCGGCACGCGGGCTGTTCGTTACCTCGGCAGCCGATGGAAAGCCCTGGCGGGCCGGGCCGCCATCGGGTGGGCGATTCTGGCGGCAATGGTCTTTTTCCTTCTGCAGGTGGCGGTTCCGCTCTTGGGCGACGGTCCGCTGTGGATTAAGGAACTGGTGTGGATCGCCGAGTTCGAAGCCCGTGGGAGACCCGTTCCGCTGACGCGATTCCTGATGCGAAAGGAGCCGCTCGAACTCGGCCTTCACGAGCTGGTTTTCCGCACCGTCGCGGCCACCCGTCCGCCGGACTTCCCTTCCGGGACGCGGGAACAAGCCAAGGCCATGATCCAGGCGCGCGAGCAATGGTTCTATTCCGTCGCCCACAACACCTATGCGTACCTTTCGATTCTTGCCGGTGCGCTCTTCGTGTACCTGCTGATTCGTTTTGCGCGGAGACGAATCGCTCCGCAGACCCGTGCGCCGTTCCTGTTAATCCTCTTCTCGGGCACGGGAATGCTGCTCTTCTTCGGCTATGTGGAGAATTACACGTGGGCATCGCTTACGATGGTCGCCTTTCTCTTGGCCGGCTTGGACGACGCCTTTCCACCTCGCCGCTTTCCATTCCGCACGCTGATCGCCTTTCTGATCGCCGTATCGTTCCATCTCATGGCGCTCGTGCTGTTGCCCGCCGTTCTCTATCTGCTCTATGGCCTGCACTTCGCCCACCGCGATGAGAATGCGGATCGTACTCGCGCACCCATCCGACGAATGTACGTTTTTCTTATGGCAACGTTCGCGGCTGGGCTGGCGGGCTATCTCTACGTAAGGGGATGGGAAGGCTGGGTATCGGTAATGCCGCTCCTGCCGACGTGGTCGCAGGATGGCTATGCGGCGCTCACGGGAAAACACGCTCTCGATCTGGCAAACCTGTTTGTGCTGATCGCGCTTCCCTCCACGCTGATTCTGCTGTTCGTACGCAGCCGGGAACAGCCCGCTTTATTTGCACGATTGCAGACCGGATTCCTCGTACTGGCGGCGGTGGGCGGCGCAGCGTTCGCCGCGCTGTTCAATCCGAATTTGGGAATGGCGCGCGACTGGGATTTGCTCGCGGCGGCGCTATGGCCATTCATCGTGTTGGCGGCCTGGACGGTTGCTCGCCACGACTTCGGCGAGCATCGCGCGGAGGTGGTGGCGGGGCTTATGGGATTTGCCGTAATCGTCTCGATTCCTTTCGTGCTGGTGTCATGCTTGAAAGCTCCCTCGCTCAAGCGCTATGAAACTCTTCTGCAACTGGATCAAGCGCGCTCGGCCTACGGTTGGGAGAATCTTGCCATGTACTACGAAACCCTCGATGACGCCGAAAACCGGATTCGCGCGTGGCGTGGCGCGGTCGAAGTCAGCGAGAATCCCCGATACAAAGTGAATCTGGCGGTGGCGCTGCGGCTGGTCGGTCGTATTGAAGAAGCCGAACCCTATTGTTTGCAGGCGGCGCGGGAAAATCCCGAATACGCCTATCAACTTGCCTATCTGGCGCAGGCCTATGCCCGGCAGGGACATCTCGACAAGTCCCGGGACCTGCTCACGGTGGCAACGGAATTGGACACCGCCAACGTTCAGATACGGAAGATCTTAGATGCGATTGAGAAACGATTGGACGATTCTTCACAGCCGTGACAACGTCGAGGCTTGACCATCCGCGGTGTAAAACATGAACGGGCGCTGACGGCGCCCGTTGCTCATGAATCGAAATGAACTGCGATGGGAACTCTACTCATCCGTTGTCGTAGGCTCGTCTCTTCCCATTACGTTGATCTGGCAGGTCGGACAGATGCCGTGAGTGATCCACCGACTGGCATATTTCAGTTCCATGGATTCCATCGGAACCCATCGTCCCTCGGCGTCCTGCACGCGTCGGCACCAGGCACACACCACCAGCGCCGATCCCAGCGTGTTCATGTCTTGAAATAGTTCTCGATACACGTAACGCGTTCGTTCCTCGAACTCGGACAGAAGTCCCGTCCCGGCGGTTCGAAAGATGATGGCCACGCCGAGTACCATGTCGTTGCGGTCGCGGAGGGCAAACGAAGCCAGTTCCAAACCGTGGCGCGAGCCGTCGCGAGCCGTCAATGTGCAACGACGAAGCGGGGAACGCCCGTGGGCGGCGCGCAGGGCACTTTCCACCGGATCCACCGCCAGTGGGGAAGGACTGGTTTTCGAGAAATGGACCAGTGTGGGCAAGGGACGGCCTTCCGCCTCGACAAGCGACCATCCCGTATGGGCGACGGCCAGTGAGTTCATAAACGCAACAATCCCCAACGCATCGGTGATAATGACGGCATCGTCCAGCCCGTTGAGGGTTGCGTCCAGACGTTGATGATGGCGCCGGATTTCTTTTTCTATGGCATGCCGGTGGATCGCCAACTCGACCGCGGCACGCAAGCCATTGTCACTGAAAGGCTTGACGATGTAGCCGTGGGGGCGGGTGGTTTTGGCTCGCTCCAGGGTCTCGTGATCGGCGTGGGCCGTCAGGAAAACGATGGGCACATCATGTTGGTTGTCAATCTCGGTGGCGGCGGTGATTCCGTCCATCTCGCCGGCCAGGAGGATATCCATAAGCACCAGATCAGGCCGGGTTTCCGTAACGGCGGCAAGGGTTTCCTCACCCGTGGCGATGGTACCGACGCAATTGTACCCCAGCGCCTCCAGCGAGCGGCGGATGGCAAGGGCCGTAAGAGCATCGTCTTCGACCGCCAGAATTCGTGGCTTAGACATTCTATTCATCTCAGATATTGCAGTTCCCATTTCTATAGAACAAACCGTATGCCAGTGAATCAGACCGGAATGCCCACCGCTCGTTGCCCGGTTTTCCATTCGTTGCTTGAGGTTACTCGCAGAAGAAAAAGACCCGAAGTCGGGTCGTTCCGGTTCAGAATGCTGCCATTCCACAGCGGTTGGACAACGGAAACATAATGGATGACCTCGATAGTCGTGGTCTCCGAACCACTGTAACCTCAAGGATGCGCGTGATAGGACCACCAGAACAAACTGCTCCGAATAATCCCGGGGCGAAGGTTCGAATGGCGGATGATCTCGTGCCCTTCGGCTGCCGTCAGCGGCTTGCGAAGCTCACCGACGAAGAATCCCAGCCATGATCGCCGCAGATCGTAGAGAAACAGATGACCATTGAGCTTGAGTACGCGCTCGATTTCGTTCAGCATGGCCGGCGGATTCTCGACGATGTGAAGCATGAATGTATTGATGACGACGTCGAACGAGTCGTCCTCGAACGGCAGGCTCTCCACGCTTGCCTTCTCGAAGCGGGATCGCGAGGCAATTCCTTTCTCCTCTGCAAGTAAGCGGGCCATTTCGAGAAGCGGTTCCGAGAGGTCCACCCCCACGATCTCGGTTTCGGGAAAGGCGCGCGCGACCTCGATCGCGACTCCTCCGAAACCACAGCCAGAGTCGAGGATTCGACCGCCATGAAATCCGGCTTTGCGTAGACTGCCGGCGAGCTGTTTTCCCAACATCTGCATGTGCCGGCCATGCCCCGATTTGTATCGCGCGGCGAACTCGGGATCATCAAAAACGCGCGGATGGGGGAGAGGAATTTGCCTCAAGGGGACTCCTGATTCGAATACCTGATCTTGCTTTTGTTGAAATCGGCTTACTCAGTCGGAATAAACAAGACTATGGCAGATTGTCAAGCCTGCTGACGTGTGGCACATGGGACAGTCAACGTCCTCTTTCAGGCGAGTTTTCGAGGTCTTTGAGAGTAAACCGGCAGAGAATACGCCGATTCTCGGGCATTTCGGGGCTTTTGGAGTCTACAACCAATCGTATGATACGCCAAACCCTGAGCTTAGCCATAGGTTGGGCTTCGTTGCGAAAAGGATTTTTTTTCAGTGAATCTCTTGACTTTACAGGAGGCTACATGTAGAATATATCACGATCCTGTAAAATTCTGGACATGGCGGTTCGGAATCGGTGGGGGAGATTCGCATCTGATAGGCGCAGCAACCGGCTGATCCGTGACTTCTTGCCAAGAATCGGGCGATGAGTGGAGAAGAACTCTGTCCGTTTTTCCCGAGGAACACCGCGGACGGCGAATGTGACGAGACGGCCTATCAGAAAACAGTCGGTGAAAACAGCCCACTCCGGCATGAGGGAGGGCTGGATTCACTCGACCCGCCTGCACGTGGTCATGTACAGTGCGCTGCTGGTGGCGACTCCCTTCGTCATGCTTCAGAGCTTCTTGCAGCAGGCCGTTTCCCGCCTCTCCCGCTTTTCCTTTCCCGCTCTCGGACAAGAAATACCGATTGTCCCTACGGTTGCTCTCCTTGCAGTTGTCGCTCTCCTTGTTGCCTTCCGTTCCAAGCTCACTCTGCGCCGCATCGCAGCCGGTGGAATTGCCCTGCTGCTGATTGCCCTCGCGCAGCAATTCACGGACTACTACGCCGCCCACCGCTTCTACGATCTGCAGCAGAACTGGCACTACATCGCCTACGGGATTTTCGCCTTCGTCATGTATCGCGATCTCGCTCCGCGCGGCATGCCCCTCCATCGCATTCTGTTGCTCATCTATTTCTGCGCGCTTCTGTATTCTTCATTCGACGAAGCCTTTCAGAAGCACATGAGCAATCGTGTCTTCGATATCAGCGACATCGCCAAGGACTCCTGGGGTTCGGTGATCGGCATGGTTCTGCTGCTGCTCGGCGGGAAACACGCCGACGCGCTGATCGCGGACTGGAAACGACTCCGTCACGGAAAGCTTCGGGATTATATCCATCATCCCATGACCCTGCTTACGCTCATGACGGTCGGTACGTTCCTTCTTCTGATCATCGGTTCCCTGCTGACCGACTATGAACACTTGACCACGGTGATCCTACTCGCTCTGGGCGCGTTCGTGCTGTTCTTTCTCGTCCTGCATTGCAGCCAGTACCGGGTCTGCAAATACACGTTCCTCGGGATTCTCGTCGCCGGAGTCGCGGTTCAATCGTATTCCTACTATACGTATCGGGACCGCTGTATCACTCATAATCAATTCGGTCTGACAGTATATAAGGGAATCCCCATCGTCTTCTTCGACGTTCTGTTCTATCCGGACAGAACGTTCCGACTGGTGGACAAGAAACATGATTTCAATCAGCTCGACCGGGCGTTCTTCCTGAAACAGGAAACCGATATTCTCGTAATTGGCTGCGGAGCCCAGAACCGTGGGGGAAACGGATTCCCACGGAAAACCCCCTGTCAGTTTATCTATAATCCCTTCACGAAGCGGGGTACGCAGGTCATTCTGGAACCCACGCCGCAGGCCTGTGAAACGTTCAATCGTTTGAGAAAAGAAGGCAAAAACGTCCTCTTCGTCCTCCACAACACGTGCTGATCGCGGGCGCTCGATCCCACCGCCCGATCCTCCGCCCTCCACGCGCCGCCGCACCGTAGTGACGTGGGGACTCGGTCTTTTCTGGCTGCTGCTGATGGGTTTGGCGATTGTTTCCGCCGTGGAACCGCAGTGGCTGAAGGACCTCTCGCAGGCCGGTCGCGAAGTCGAGTCTCGCGACTACAAGGACTATGGAGACAATCTGCTTCGCAACCGGAATTTCTCGCTGGCCATCGCTCAGTATCAAAAAGCGCTATCCATTCAACCGGATCTGACCGCCGCGTCGGTGAACATGGCGGTGGCCTACGAGCGAATGGGGGCCAGCGACCGCGCCGAGCGCATTCTGCGACAGGCGCTAAGCGTGAAGGGCGGCCAGAAAGGCGTGATCTGTTTCCACCTCGCGGCAATGGCCGAAAAACAGAATCGCACCGCCGAGGCTGTCGAGCTATACCGGCAGGCGCTCGACAGCGATCTGCCGCCGCAGGCGGTCTATGGCAAGCTGGGCAACTTGTTCATCCGCGAGCAACGGTTTTCGGAAGCGCGCGATGCATTTGAAGCCGCGCTGAGAATTCAAGAGGACCCGACGTCATTCTATCGGGACATGTTGCGCGCAAGTTTGGCCACCTACGCCGAAGACACGACGCACCGGAGGAATATCGAGACGCTGCTCGCTCGCGACACGCGCGAGGAAGACCTGGCCGCCTACGATCTCGAGATCATCCGGCGCGTTCAGGCCGGCGATCAGGACATTTCCGGCAACTATGCGAATCTCTCCACTGCCTATGCCGGACTGGGCGAGATCGAGCAGGCAATCGAACATGCCCAGCGCGCCCTACAAATCTGGCCCGGCAACACGTCGGCCCGTCGGAATTTGGATCTGCTCCACCAAATGCGGGCGCAGGCGGGGGACTCCGTCAAGACCGGCTCCTGAAGAAAACGGAAATCATTGTATTGACGAAAAGGCAGGCGCGCAGCCTGCCTTTTCGTCAAGAACTCGTTCGGAACTCTATTTCAGGTACAGGATCGGAACGTTGCGGATCACATCGCCGGACCTGACTTGAACGAAATACCTTCCGGACGCGACCATCCGACCGCTCTCGTCCATACCATCCCAGCGTAACGTATGCCGACCGGCGGCGAATTCCTGATCCGTCAGCGTTGTTACGGTTCGGCCCAAAACGTCGAAGATCGAAATCGTCACGCGGTTCTGCGCCGCGATCTCGAAGGGAATCTGCGTGGACGAATTGAACGGATTGGGATAGGCAGGTGATACTGCGAAGGCTTGCGGATTCTCCGGCGCACGCCGCTCCCCAGAGGGCAGAGCTCCTGAGCAATTGTAGAATCCCAGATTGTCATAGTCCGCCACGACCGCGATGTTTCCCATGACCGTCACAGCATACGGAAGGCCGGGTGTCTGATAACAGCCGGTGATATGCGGCGCCGTCGGATCGGTCATATCAAAAATGTACAGTCTGTTCGGGTGGGCAGTTACGTAGACATACTCTCCCTGAATAGAAAGACTGCGGATATCTATGCCGAATTGGCCATACAGGGAGATCTCGGCAAGCGGAGTCCAATGTGTGAACGAAGTCGCGTCAAAGGCCCACAGTTGGATTCGAGACGCCACATAGAGCACGCCATTAGACACTTCCATGTCAACGCATTGGTCGTAGAAATCGTCAAGCTGGTAACTACACAGCATCGTTGGAGTGCGGGGATTCGAAAGATCGAGAACAATAAGCAGATCATCGAAATTGCCGAGCAGGAAGGCATAATGACCGCTGATGGTGATCTTGGCGTTGCCGATGTCGCGGTGGAAGTACCCCACCTCCCGTAGGTTGGTCGGATCAGTGATGTCTATGACACACAGCCCGTCGTTTTTCACGACATATCCATAGTGGTCATAGACGACCATGGAGTGCATTCCTTGATTGTCCGATGATCGAAACGTCCCGATTAAAGACGGATTGAATGCATCGGAGATATCCACGGCATGTATGCAGTTGTAGCCGTGTGCATAGACCACGTTTCCCACCAGAGTATACTCTCTGTAGGGCAAGCTCATTTCGTAGTAACCGAGTTCTTGCGGATTCTCAAGATCGGTGATGTCCACGATCTGAAGCTTGTAGTCTTCTTGCACGTAGGCGCGGTTGCCCGATACGATCACGTCCAGATCGTGGCCATAACGGTTGTAGCGGTGGATTTCCTGTGGATTCGATGGAACGGAAACGTCCACCGTCCGCAATCCGTGATAGCGATCCGCGACATAGACGAGATCTCCGGCTACTTCGAAGGAGATCAAGTCCGAAGGCGGATAGTACACTCCGACGGTCTGTGGCGCGAGCGGGTTAGAGATGTCCACGATCGCCAGCGGACATTCGGGATCGCCATAATTGACATAGGCGTATCCGTCCACCACGTCCACTCCGAAAGCGTAGCTTAGGGACTCAATGCTCGCGACCATTTGCATGGTGCTCAGGTCTACGACCTCCAGCCCGTTCCATCCACAGGCCAAAAACGCATAGTGGCCCGACACCGACACGCCACGGACTTCCTCCCATCCAGAGCGATAGTTTCCCACCACCAGAGGGGAATTGAGCTCAGTGATGTCCAGTACGAATAGGCCGGGATCGTCGCCGGCGAGATAGGCGAAGTTACCGTGCACCTCGATATCCAGTGACCGATACTCCGAGGAACTCCAGATTACCACTGGTTCCGCCGGATCGGTGATATCCAGGAATAGCGGTCCGGGGCTGGCAGCGACGAAAGCGAAATTGTCCACGATCTGAATGGCGTTCGCAGAGCATTGGATCGGAACCTGAGGAATCTCGAGGGGCTGTGCCGGGTTTGACACGTCAATCACGCGAAGACTCCCCCCGGTTCCCACATAGGCAAAATCACCGGCGACAGTTACCGTTTGCGTCCACTCGAAAGGAAGTTGACCGAGATCTACCGGCGCGGAAGGATTGGACAAATCCACAATCCGCAAGCCTTCCGAGCCGCAAGCCAGATAGGCGATGTTGTTTTGGACCGTGACGTCGTAGACTCCGTCCTGCCAGTTGTGATAGTACTGGTGGATGCAAGTGATGTTGTGATTGTCTTGAGCGCCGACCACTCCCGTATAGAGACTCAGGCTCAAGATCAGAACGAAGGAAAATCGCAGTTTCCCGCTCATAGTACCCTCCATTCCCGATGGATGTGTTTCTCTCGGTGATGCCCTCAAGTGTCCGATGAATGGCGGGATTCTGTCCCGCACAACCCGAATTATTTCGCAAAAAGGACCTTCCGAATGTCTGTCTGCGTTCCGGCGTCCATGACCACGAAGTAGACGCCGGACGAATGCCCGCTCGCGTTCCAGATAATCTCATGATGGCCGGCGGCAATCCGTCCGTTCACCAGTTCACGGACCCGTTGTCCGTGGACGTTGTACACGACGATCCGTACCGCTTCGTTAGTGGAAAGGGCATACGGAATGGTCGTGCTGCCGTTGAATGGATTGGGATAGGGAACTCCCAGCTCATGGCTTTGCGGCGTTTCCGTTTCCCTGGGATTAACCGCCGACGGCTGGGCCATGTACACGGTCAGACGATGACCGATTGCGGAAGGAACCACGTCGCTCAGCATCGGATAATCCTCCGGTTCCATGACCGTTCCGCAGGCGAAGAAGATTCTCAAATCATAGTGCCCGTTTTCATCCGTTACGAAGTAGTTGCTGAGTCCGTTGCGGTTCACGTTGGACGAACTCAACTCGGAAACCCGCAACGCGTTGGTCTGACCGTGCGGATAGAGTTCCACGCGCGTCAGCCAGCGATCCTGCTCGCCGTGCGGTCCCAGCACGCGCACTTCGAGGAAATGCGACTGATTGGTGTTGTTCCGGAACAGGCGGCTGGGTTGATCTTGCGAGGTGATGAATAAGTCCATATCGCCGTCGCGGTCGAAATCCGCCACCGTCGGATACCCGTCCGCCATATAATCCATGCCGAAGTCCGGAGCTACGTTGTGAAACCAGATATCCAGTTCCACGAGCGAGTCCTGAATGAAGAACTGATTGGGCGCGAGATACACGCCACAGCCGCCCGGACGGCAGGCATAGAAATCGTGATCGCCGTCCATGTCGAAGTCGGCGATCGCATAGTCCGCCGCGAACGGCCACATGATGGAGAAATCCGTTTCGGTTCCGTGGACGGTCATCTCCGTGAAGGTGCCGTCCCGGTCATTGTGCCAGATCGTGTGACGGCCGTTGCCCTGCGTCAGAAGATCGGGATATTTGTCATGGTCGAAATCCACCCACGCACAGCCGCCTTCAGCGCGAGCCAAATGCAATCCCGAGGCAACCGTGGCGTCCTCGTACACACCGCCCCCCTGATTCAGGAGAAAACAGTCACCCTGGCTCATCTGCGAAACGAACAGATCAATGTCGCCGTCCAGGTCCACGTCGGCTTCCGCGATGCGATGCACCGAATTCAGCTGTGGCAGCGGTAGTTGGCTCGTGATGTCCGCAAAATCGTTTCCGGCGTCGTTCCGGAAAATCTTGAAACCCTCCGTGTAGTGATTGTACAGGATGTCCATCCATCCGTCATTATTGAAGTCCACCCACTTGGTGTCGCGGCAACCGTTAAAATCCAGTCCCAACTCGTACGTACGATCCGTGAAAGAGCCACCCTGATTCACGAGAAACAGGTTGTTGGTGTGATAACAGCCGAAGAAGTGATCCAAATCGCCGTCATGGTCGAAATCCATGGGAACGCTGCCGGCGGCATCCCAGTCTTCCGGGAGTCCGATCCCTTCGAGGCGTGTGAAATGATCCCCGTCATTCCGGTAGATGTAGGTGTCTCCCCCGAATCGGCGTCCCTGCAGCATGTCCAGATCGCCGTCGTCATCGTAGTCGTACCAGAACATCGCACCGCAAGCGCCCGTGATGTCCAATCCCAATTGCGGTGCTACGTCCTCGAACAGCGGCTGCCCTTGAACGCCCAGAGGACACAACAGAAGTGACAGAGCGGCGGTGACCGCTGCTCCAAAGATGTAGGAATGAATCCTGTTCATTTTGCCTCCCTTGTGCCTACTTGCGCGATCCTACGAACCTTCAGGAAAGGCCAATGTGGGCCATAGTATTTCTTCAAAAAGCAAATGTCGAGCCCATAGCTGAATATCTGTATTGTTTGATCTTATTATTCTTAACCTCGGAGTGCAGTTATGC
>JAHJDG010000076.1 GCA_018812265.1 bacterium
CCGGTTTGACCAATGCCGAATTTGATGAAGCTAACGTGCTCTGCAACCGAAGGATAGGCTTCCGCCAAACGAGCCGCCTCCGACTCTCCACAGGCGAAAAGCATGGCTGCGCGCTGGGCGGTCTCCGCGTTCCCGACCTGCTGACCCTCCGAAAGAGAGTGGATTTGCCGCAAGTCGGAACGAAAACTCCGCTCATTGTATCCGTTCTCGATGTAGTCCTTAAAAATCGCGAGCGCGGCAAATGAGCGTTCCATATAGCGCGGCCAATCCTCGAACAACGTCGTAACCACATAGGGAACGTTCTGACGACAAGCGTTGTCCGACACTTCGCGGCCGACACCGGCGAGGGTCAAATTCACCAGATGTACAATATCCACATTTGAAAGATCCGGCGTCCCCGCGGCAACGGCTACCTCGACGTCTTGATGGCGGAGCGTTCGATACAGATGCTCCATTACAACCGTGTCACCGCCCGGCGCGGCGAAAGCATCCGCACGATTCTGTATTAGAACTTTCAGCTTGCGGGTCGGAACAACCGTACGCGATTGCGGTCGCGCGAGTTCACCAAGAACGGCGAGTGTTTTGGCAGCCACATCAATCCAGGAATATCGTTTCGCTCGCGCAAGACCCCGCTCCCGCAATTCCTCACCTACCCGCGGGTCCACGAGGATTCCCATCATTGCCGCTGCGACTTCGTCCACGGATTCGGGCCGAACGAGGATTCCGGCATTACCGATAATTTCCCGGAGCGACGTGCCGTTGGCCGCGATAACCGGACAACGGCATGCCATAGCCTCCAGCGCGGGAAGACCGAATCCTTCGTACAACGACGGGAACACAAACGCCGTCGCCCCACCATATAATCCACGGAGATCCGCGTCCGTCACATACCCCGGCAACACCAGGTCATCACCGAGTTCACGGATGTGAGGATGTGATTCGATTTCGGTTCGCCATGCCGGGTCAAATTCGCCCGCTAACACGAGCTTCACGGTTTCCCTTGCCGCTTGACGGACACGACGGAATGCCTCCAATAAAACGGGAAGGTTCTTGCGGAAATCGGTTCCGCCGGTGTAGAAGAAATAGGGGTCCGACAATTCATAGCGTTCACGGATCGCCCGGATCTCATCTGCCGACGGCGGATCGCGAAACACCTCATCGAGTCCACCCAGAATCGGTACGACTTGCTCGCGCGGGAGCCCTAAACGCTCGATGGCGTCGGACGCGACAAATTCCGAAATCGTCAGAAGACGTGCGGCGACGTGCGGCAGCTCCTCGATTCGTGAGCTGTACTCCGCCTTTAATCGCGGATCCGGATCGAGGTACACTTCACGGAACGCGAGGGGAATCAGATCATACAGAATCGCCGCACAAGGCAATCCTTGGAGCGGAAATGCCAGCAGGGTGCGACCGCACGCCACGGGCGACGGATCGGTCAGCAGCAAGACGTCCAAGTCCCGCGAAAACGCCGGCCAGAATATCTCATACTTCGCGGCCGGATGATCACAGAGAGAATCGAGGTGGGATACCCGCCACGGCAGCTTTTCTCCGAGAAGCACGTACCGATGCTGCGGCGCGATTTCGCACATCGCCCGAATGAGGTTCGTCGTGTAGCGTCCGATTCCGCGACGGAGCGATGATTCCATCTCGAGTCCGCGTACGTCAATACCTATCCGCATACGGCGGGCATCACTCACGTTCGTCTTCATGGGCTGCTCCGAGGATGCGGAGGTGACCTTCGAGACGGACGCTCAAATCGGTTGCTTGAGATCAAGATGGTAACTCACTTCTTCCGTGATTCGCGGATTGTGCGGCATTCTCCGCTATACCTGAATCGGCTTGGGAGCCGTTGCCGGCGCGACCACAACGGGAGTCATGTCGGCCCGGCGATCGGCGCACGCCAGCGCCCGTGGGAAATCCGAGGTGCCGCGTTGGAGATCGGCCAAATCGGCTTCCACCATCATCTGTACAAGGTCTCGGAAGCGCACCTTCGGTTCCCAATCCAGCTTGGTTCGCGCTTTCGTTGCATCGCCCACCAGCAGATCCACCTCGGCGGGGCGCACCAGTTTGGGATTAGTGCGAACATGATCCTGGTAATTCAATCCGACGCAACCGAAAGCAAGCTCGCAGAATTCGCGAACCGAATGCGTCTCGCCGGTGGCGATGACGTAATCTTCCGCTTCGTCCTGCTGGAGCATCCGCCACATGGCATCCACGTAGTCGTCGGCATATCCCCAATCCCGCCGCGCATCCAGATTGCCCAGTTCGAGGCGGTCGGCCAGACCGAGCCGGATGGCCGCCGCCGTCCGCGTGATCTTGCGCGTGACGAATTCTTTTCCCCGGCGCGGTGACTCGTGATTGAAGAGAATTCCCGACACCGCGAAGAGGCCGTAGCTTTCACGCGCGTTGATGGTGATGTAGTGGCCGTACACTTTCGAGACGCCGTAGGGACTGCGCGGATGGAACGGAGTCGTTTCGCGTTGCGGCACCTCGCGCACTTTGCCGAACATTTCCGACGACGATGCCTGATAGAAACGGATATTGCGATCCGCCGCGCGAACCGCCTCCAGCAAGCGGGTCACGCCGAGGGCCGTGAATTCGCCGGTGAGAATCGGCTGCTCCCAGGAAGTGGGAACGAAACTCTGCGCCGCCAGATTGAAAACCTCGTGCGGCTGCGTGTCACGAAGGATTTTCTCGAGAGAATTGGCGTCGAGCAAGTCGCCCTGAACCATGTGGAGTCGCGTGCGCAAGTGCTCAATGCGACCGAGGTTGTCCTGGCTGGAGCGCCGCACCATGCCGGCAACTTCATAGCCCTTGGAAAGCAGCAACTCGGCCAGATAACTGCCGTCTTGTCCGGTGATACCGGTAATCAATGCGCGCATAGAGTCCTCTATCTCAAATAGTCAATGAGTGATCTTTGAAGCAGGCGTCCGCCCAACGTGGCGAGCGCTTCATAGGCGCCCTCTTCCACCGCCGAACGGCTGACGAGTTCGGTGAGGTCCACACCTTGAGCTTCTTCGAGCCGGTCGGTCAACAGCACCTCGTGCTCTTTCAGCCGCGCCAGACTGGTCTCGAGGCGCTGTCCCACGCTCCCCAGATAGACCTGTTGTTCGGCGATCCGCTCACGAATCGCCGCCAGACGTTCGCGAAGGTATTCGTTCGCTCTCGTCTCCTCAAATCCTTCAGGGGGCATGTTGTTGTTGCCGATGGTATCGCGGAGTGCCGTCACTACGTAGAACACGTCCTGATCCGTGTTTTTTGAGCCTACCGGCTGGAACAATGCCGCTCCCGATACGTTGATCTGCACGTCCTCGTTCGCTCCGATGCGCCGGTAAATTATACCGGCAATCGTGTCAGGATTCGCCGACGCGCCGCTGATTCGACCGGACTCATTCCGTTCGACCGTGAACGGCGCGTTCGTTGTTCCGTGGCCGCCGAAGAGATAGCGGTCGCCGCTTCGGGCATTGGTCAACCGCACCAGTTCCTCGATTTTCTGATCAATCTGGAGTGCGGTATTGCGGCGATCTTCTTCGTTCTGGTGACTGTCGTTCGCCGACAGCGCCAGAGTTTCGATTTGGGTAATCAGATCCACGACCGATCCTAACTTGGCATCGGCGGCATTCATCACTATCTTCCCGTTCTCGATGTTTCGCATGAATTGCCGTTCGAGAGCCAGCTCATCCTCGGCGCGCAGAGCGGACTCGGCTCGCGTCACGCTCTCGGAAGGAGCGAAGAGACTTGTTCCCGTCGCCAGTTCCCGCTGGATCCGAGTCATGTTCACCAGCCGCTGCTGGATATCCTGAGAAAACGTGCGATATCGTTGCGCATCGGAAACGCGCATATCATTCCTCCTATCCGGAAGCGCCTAAGGAAAGAACCGTCTTCATCATTTCGTCCACCGTCTTGATGATCTTGGCGGCCGCATCATACGCCTGTTGGACCTTAATCAGATTCGTCATTTCTTCGTCCATGGACACGCCCGACACCTGTTGACGGCGATTTTCGAGATTGTCCATTGCCGCCTGTTCGATCTGGAGCTGACCGGCCGCAAAGGACTTCGCCGAACCGATACGGAGCACGCTGTTGCGATAGAAGTCATCCAACGTGGATCGTCCCGAACCGAGGAGTTTCTCCTGCTGAATGCCCGCTATTTGCAGCGCAAGCGAGTTGTCGCCGGGGGAATCGGGAGACACCGCCGCCGCGATGCGAGCCGCGTCATCAAGAATCAGCGATCCGATCCGGAAATCGGCGGCGCCGGTCAAGCTCTGCTCAAAGAAATCAATGCCGTTGGTTCCCGTCAGCCCGTAGCCGGTTCGGTGAATCTCATTTACGCGTGAAGCAATTGTGATCGCGAACGTATCCAAGTCGGCGAGAGTTTGGCCGAGATCGTCGTCACGCAGTTGCATCAGCGCCTTCAGCTCGCCGCTGCTTACGTTAAGTGGTTGGCCGTTGGCTCCGTAACTGACCGTGTTTCGCGTTCCCCGACCGTCAGCCGCCTTGGATAGGTAGAGCTCAACGTTGCTCTCCCTGTCCACCAGCATCTGGCCGCCATTGTATACGCTAACAGAACCGTCATCGCTCTCGCGAACGGTAATATTCATCAGTCGGGACAGGCGATCTATGGCCAGATCACGAGCGTCCCGCAGGTCGGAGGCTTCCTGTCCCCCCAACTCCGAGCGAACAATCTCAACATTCAATCCGGCGATTTCTCCGGTAAGCCTGTTCACGTCTCGCACGGCAGCGGCGAACTGATCATCCACTTGGCTGCGCTGCTCAAGAACTCCCGCGTTCGCCCGCCGGAAGGATGCCGCGAGAGTCTGAGCCTTTTGCAGGAGCGAGTAGCGCGTGCCCATCGCTTCGGGATCATTGGCCAGATCCTGCCATGCCGACCAGAACTCCTGCAGCTGATCGCTGATCGCCGACCCGCCAAGCTCGCTGAAGATTTCCTCGACGCGAGTTAACGTTTCGTCACGGAGCGACCAGTAGCCGTACTCGCTGCCGGCCCTCCGCACCTGCTCATCGAGTAACCGATCCCGAACGCGACCCAGATAATCAACGTCTACCCCTCCACCCGCATGCCATCTCCCGATGTTGTCGAAGGGCGGGGCAAGGGTCAAATCGAGACGACGCCGCGAATAGCCTTCCGTGTTCACGTTAGCCGTATTCTGGCCGATGACCTGCATCGCCAACTGCTGGATGCGCAGGGCGCTGCGGCCGCTCTGCATGATATCCGAAAGTCTACTCATGTTAGGCTCTGCGATCAATCATAAAGGATGAGCCGCCGCTTTTTTCGCCGTAGCCGGCGGCGTCTTGCGCGCATTTGACAAGAACCATCATCGCCTCCAGGCTGTCGTCAAGAATGCGGCGCGAGGCTTCGAGGCTTAGCAAGGCCTGCTGCCGCAATTCCGCCAATCGGGGACGCAGTTCGGCTTGTTCGCCGCGCGTCAGTTTGCGCTGCGACTTGACGAGATCAATCAACAAGTCCTGGATGGCGCGCGACCGCTGTTCCATGCCGGTCACGTCGTTGGCTCGCACGCTCTCGTCAAGGTGCTTCAGTTCGAGTCGCAGACAGCCCAGTTTACGGACAAAATCACCGCGAGCCGATTTCATGTATGGGTCCTTCCCGGTTTCGCGCTTGCCGGAGAATCTCTTCTTTGATGCCGAAATCCGTATCACGAGTCAGAATCCTGGCCAGTTCCCATTCGGCGAGACCGCTGTACACGTCACCGGAGAGACCCTCGCCGAACAGACTTCCCCCCTCGAGAGATTTCTGCATCTGACGCACCATTTGCAGAGCGAGAAGTTGCTCGAAATCCTCGGCAGCTTTTACGAGCAGCGCCTGCTCTTTGTCGGCGCTTTCCGCAACCGGCTTAACGCCGGTTGGATGCAGCGGCTTCAAACGAGCGGGGGTCGGAGTGATTCCATCCATCAGATGATCACCAGTTCCGCCTGCAGCGATCCAGCTTCGCGCAGACCCTGAAAAATCGCGATCATGTCGCGTGGCGACACCCCCAGAGAATTCAAGGCACGCGCCACGTCACCCGCCGAAGCTCCGCCCGCCATCTCCAGAAGTCCGGTACCGGCGCTTTCGATGGAAATGCGGCTAATCCGTTCGCTGATGGTGGTTCCCTGAGAAAGTGGATTCGGCTGGCTGATGATCGGTTGCTCGCTGATTTCCACGGTCAGATTTCCGTGTGCGACGGCCGCCGGCAACAACACCACCGCCGAGCCCACGACGATAGTGCCGGTGCGTTCATTGATGACGATCCGATCTGACGCAATCGGCACAACCGTGAGATCTCCCACTCGCGATTGATAGCCCAATCGCTCCGACATCGAGACATATTGACCGGGAACGCGAACCACCACGGTCGCGGGATCGCGCACGTCGGCCACACCCGCGTATTCATAGTTGATCGCATCCGCAATGCGAACGGCAAGCTGCAAGTCCGGCTGCTTGAGATTGAAAACAAAGGTGTCGGACGGAGCCGGCAGCGGCGGAGCGTCTTCGTAGAGTACCACTCCGCCGGGAATACGGCCGACGACCGCGTGATTTCGCGAGATGCGTGATCCGGAGGATTCGAAATTGAATCCGCCGATGGAAAGCGGCCCCTGCGCCTCGGCGATGGCTCGTCCCCACGGATCGAGCAGCACCGTTCGCAAGAGCGTCCCGCCCTGCAAGCTGGTGGCGTCTCCCAACGACGACGCCAGCGCATCGCAGCGCGCACCGACGCGCCAGCCCGGCTTGATTTCGCACGTCACCATGACGGCCGCGACGTTCTTGAGCTTGAGTCCGGCGGCGTCCACTTCGAGGCCGAACTGGCGTAACATGCTGGCGAAGGCCTGCGGCGTGAAGGTGGATTTGCTGCCGTCACCGCTGCCCGCCAGACCGATCACCAGTCCGTATCCGGTGGCCGTCAGCGGCGTCGTGTTCGGATAGGTCGTGATGTCGCGGATTCTGACTTGGCCCGCGGCGGCCGCGCAGCTCACGAGGAGTAAGAGAATAATGGCTCGTGTTTTCATGTTAGAA
>JAHJDG010000077.1 GCA_018812265.1 bacterium
ACTTCCAACGTGTCCAGTTCTCCCGAAGATAGAGTCCCGATCCAGAACGTTCCATTGCGAGTGATTCCGAACAGGGCATGGCCGGTCGGACTTGCCTCCACGTCCACCGGTGCCCCACCCACCGCAACACTCCCCAGCACAAGCAGCGAAGGCAAAGAGAACAGCGCCATCCGATTGTAACGGCCCTCAGCCACGGCAACCCAGCGCGCCGCCGGGCATATCTCGCTGGCGACGATGGCCCAATGCTCCATCGGTTCTTGCGCGACCACCGCACCGCTTTCAAGATTGAAGAAAGAAATCACCCCCGAAGGGGTGCCGGAAGAGATGCGGAAAGCGACGCCCAGTGGCGGCCGAAGCTCATCCGTTCCCTCTTCCTTCTCGCGACAGGATATAGTCAACAGCATTGCCACGGCGAGGGCAAGGCATAATGTTGCACAGCTGCGAAGAATACTGTCAGTGTTCCTTGAGCAGCAAGTGGCCAAGTTTGTCTCGTTTGGCGAGAAGATACGGCCGGTTGAGCTCGGTGATCGGAATCTCAAGCGGAATGCGTTCGCTGATCCGGATCCCCAGATTTTCGAGCTCTTCCACTTTGCGGGGATTATTGGTCATCAGCCGAATCACACGGGTACCCAGTTGCCGGAGAATCTGCGCACAGGCTCCATAGTGGCGGAGATCGGGACGGAATCCCAATCGAAGGTTTGCCTCGACCGTGTCCAGCCCCTCATCCTGCAGCTTATACGCCTGCAGCTTCGGCCCGAGACCGATGCCGCGACCCTCCTGTCTCAGATAGACCAGAACGCCGGAGCCTTCCCGTTCGATGCGCTCGAGCGCGGTATCGAGCTGCCAGCCGCAGTCGCATCGCTGACTTCCCAGAACGTCCCCCGTGAAACACTCGGAATGCGCGCGAACCAGAACCGGCTCCGGCAGCGGAGGCGCGCCTTTGACCAGCGCGAGATGGTCCTTGTTCTGATACATGTCCTCGAAATGAATGAGCGTAAACTCGCCGTGTTTCGTCGGCAATTTCACGCGCACCCGCTCCTGAATGAACATCTCGCGTTTGCAGCGGTACTTCAGAAGATCGGCCACCGAGATCATCTTCAGGTGGTGACGGTCGGCGAACCCGCGCAGTTCCGGCCGTCGCATCATGGTTCCGTCGTTCTTCATGATCTCGCAGACTACACCCGCCGGAAACAGACCGGACAGGCGCGCCAGATCCACCGCGGCTTCCGTCTGTCCCACGCGCTCGAACACCCCGCCCGGACGGGCCCGCAACGGATGAATGTGCCCGGGCCGTGCGAAGTCCGAAGGCTGCGTAGCCGGATCGGCTACGGCTCGAATGGTCGCCGTTCGGTCGGCCGCCGAGATTCCGGTGGTTGTTCCGTGACGGTAATCAATCGTCACCGTGAAAGCCGTTCCTTTGAGAGCGGTGTTCTGGGCGACCATCGGCGGAAGATTGAGTTGATCGGCTCGCTCGTCCGTCATGCACACACAGACCATCCCCCGTCCGTGCGAAACCATGAAGTTCACCGACTCGGCGGTCACCTTCTCGGCCGCCTGTACGAGATCGCCTTCGTTCTCGCGATCCTCGTCATCCACTACGATAATCATCTTACCCTCGGCAATATCCACGAGGGCGTCAGTTACCCGATCCAACATCTCATTTCCCTGAACGTATAGTGCCGCGATTCACTTTGCCTCGGTTCGCGGCTTGGTCAAGCCTGACCACAGGTCAGGCAGCAGCTTCTCGATGTACTTACCGATTAGATCCACCTCGATATTCACTCGCCTGCCCGCCCGGAATTCCGAGAAGTTGGTCACTTCCCAAGTGTGCGGAATCACGCCCAACGTCAGAACGTCACTCTGAATATCGGCCACGGTCATGGATACTCCGTTCACCGAAACGGAACCCGTGGCCACCACGTATTTCACCAGCGGCCGGGGTACGCGAATCTCGATGACGTGGCTGGACTCGAGCGGTGTCACCTTGATGATCTCGCCCACTCCATCCACGTGGCCCTGCACCAGATGACCGCCCAGCTCATCGCCCATCTTCATGGGCCGCTCGATGTTGACCGGAGTGCCCGCCACCACGTCGCCCAGATTGGTTTTTTGCAGGGTGATTTCCATGAGCTCGGTCGCGAATACCCGATCCTTCAAATCCACGACGGTTGTGCAACAGCCGTTGACCGATACGCTGCCGCCGATGCGCAAGCCTTCGGCGAGCGCTCCGATGTCAATCCAGAGTTTCCGTCCTCCCGGACGTTCCTCGATTTGCCGGACGATGCCGGTGCCTTCAACGATTCCCGTGAACATTTCGTTCGAACTCCAGCCAAATGTCTTCGTCAAATCTTCGTGTTCGGGAAAGGCGGAAACTCGGCGCTTCCGCCAAGTCAGTGAGCTCCAGTTCCCAGATCGCGGGCTTGCCGTCGGACCCGATCAGTATCGCCGCCATCGCTACGATGAACCGGTCGCACAGTCCCGCGCGAATGAACGACGCATGCAGTGTTCCGCCGCCCTCGACAAACAGCGACGTAATGCCGTGCTGAGCCAGAAGTCGCATCGCTTCGCGCAAGTCCACTTTTCCGTCGGCACCGGCGGGACAATCAAGCAACGTCGCTCCCGTTTCTTCGATTCGCCGCCGGTTCTTCAGGGAAGCCTCGGGAGTCGTCAAAATCCACGTGCGTCCCGCGTCCGCCTGATGCAATACTCTTGCATCGGGATGAATTCTCAGCAGCGAATCCACGATGATCCGCAGCGGATTCCGGCCGCGAATGTGCCGTACCGTCAGCTCGGGATTGTCTTCGATGACCGTCTGCGATCCCACCATGACTGCGTCGAGCTCGGCCCGCAACCGATGCACTTCTTTGCGGGAACGCTCGCCCGTAATCCACCGCGACTGCCCGTTAGCCAGAGCGATCCGTCCGTCCAGCGATTGCGCCACCTTGAGCAGAATCCACGGACGGCCTTCGGTAATATACGTCAGAAAAGGCGCGTTTACCTCGCGTGCTTCGCTCTCGATCACGCCGGTTTCGACCTCGATCCCCGCTTCGCGAAGTTGTCGGATTCCTCGTCCCTGCACGAGTGGATTGGGATCCTCGTGACCGATGACTACCCGCGCCACACGGGCTCGAATGAGCGCGTCGGTGCAGGGCGGCGTCTTCCCCACGTGACAGCAGGGTTCGAGATTCACGTAGATCGTCGCGTCCCGAGCCTCATCCGAGGACAAGGCACGGATGAGAGCGATCTCGGCATGTTCCCCTCCGAAGCGCCGATGACAAGCTTTCCCCAATACCTGTCCGTCCTTTACGGCGACGGCTCCCACCATCGGATTCGGACTCGTGAATCCCCGGCCCTTCACCGCTTCGCGCAAGGCCATACGCATGAACCGCTCGTCGCTGCGCCGACGCGCGTCCTCTTCCTTCACCGCGCTTCACTCCTCCGCGTCGTTCGGCAATCGCGCAGCGCACAATCCATGATCCGTTGCATCAGTACGGGCGGCTCCTCCCCGCGCGCACGAGCCGCCTTGGGAACCAGCGAATGATGAGTCATGCCCGGCAGCGTATTCACTTCCAGACAAACCGATTCGCCGCGCTCATCCAGCAAAAAATCCACTCGCGCAAATCCCTCGCAGCCAAGAACGGAGAACGCTTTCAGCGCTTCGCTCTGGAGATGCAGAGTAATCTCGTTGGCAATCGGCGCCGGACACAAGTATTCGGTGCGGCCCGCCGTATACTTGTTCGCGTAATCGTAGAAGCCCACCTTGGGTCGGATTTCGATCACCGGATAGGCCTCATGATCCACCACCGTCACCGTCAGCTCGCGGCCCTCGAA